>JBDTSX010000135.1:0-9526 GCA_039930925.1 Acidobacteriota bacterium
TCACGATCGCGCTGCCGCGGGTGCTCGACGCGGTGGCCCTCGAACAGCTCGGCGAGCCTGTTGAGGTGGAAATGACGGCGGGCGCCTATCAGGCCCTGTCGATCTCGGCGGGCCGCGCATCCGGACCGGCCAGAGTGCTGCACGAGGCGACCGGGGCGGGAGATATCGGCACTGGCTACATCCTGGTGTGCCCGAGCACGGATCCGGCGTGGACCCCACTGTTCGTCAATGCAGCCGGACTCGTCCTCGAGCGCGGCGGGGCGCTTTCGCACGGCGCGGTTGTCGCACGCGAGATGGGCCTGCCGGCCGTGGTCCTAGCGGACGCCACGCGGATCTTTCGCAATGGCGAAGAACTCGAGATCGACGGAAACAACGGCTGGGCGGGACGCGTCCAGCAGGAATCCAGGCCCGCCGAAATCGAGATCGCCGATCCGTCCGACGCCCGCATTCCCCGATCGCAGATTCCGCCGCCGTCCGGGACGAAGGACCTGCGAGCGGCGTCATGGCGCAATGTGGCGCTCGGAATCTGGGCGGTGTTTCTCCTGGCGTTCTTCCTCCTGCCGAAGGCCGCGGTCCATGACCCGTCGCTGGCGCTGATGGATTTCCTGCTGTGGCCGCTGGTGGTCGCTATTGGCAAGCCCGCGACCGTCGCCGTGGTGGCCATCGCCGTGGCCACGGCGACACTGGTAGTTCAAAAGGCCACGACCGATAACCGTCGTTTGCTGGAAGCGAAGCGGCGGACCGCGGCCCTCGTAGCGCAGGCGAAGTTCCTGCCAGAGGATGCCCCCCGCAGAACGGCGATCGCGGCGATCGCGGCGTCCGTGAATGGCCGGCTCCTCATGGCCCGCCTGGTTCCGATTTGTCTGCTGCTGGGGCCGCTGATGCTGCCGTTCGTCTGGTTCAGAGACCGGATTGATCCGGCGGTGCCCACTGCCGCCGCCGGGTCGCCTGTGCAGATCGTGGCGACGATCGATGGCGAGTGGACCAGACCCGTTCGCATCGAAGCGCCCGCGGGCATGGCGCGCGATGAGACCACCGCCGCTGTCCGCACGCTGCCTCCGGTGCGCAGCACGCTGGAGCACCTCCTGGCGCTCTATCGCGAGCCGCAGAGCCGGACCGAGGGTCCCTGGCAGTTGCAGTTCGCGCCCGACGTTGCAAAGATCGCGACCGCCAGCAGCCTCGAGAGCTATCTCGATGTCGGCCTGCCGCCGCAAGGCATGACGTGGACACTTCGTCCACCCGCTGGTGGGACCGGGCGTTTTCCCGTGAGTGTGTCGACCGAAGGGCACGCGCCCGTCAGCCTCAACGTCGTGCTCGGGAACCAATACCCTCCGGGCACGCTTGCCGTCACAGGTGACGCGGATTCCCCGCTCAAGGAATTGCGGGTTGTCTATCCCAACGCTTCCCGGAAGCCGGTTTTCTGGCAGCCCCTGAGAGCCCTGGGCCCGGACAGCTCCGCGGCGTTCATCCGACGGCTGGCCACGCTCGATATCGGTTGGCTTGGCATCTATCTCCTCACGTATCTACCGGTGCTGCTCATCCTGCAGCGCCTCCTGAGAGTGGCTTGAAAGGACAACTCCAATGCACACAACCAGACATCTCGTCGCGGGAATCTCCATCGTCATGCTGCTGGCGATCACCATGAGCGCACAGAACGGACCACAAGGACCGCAGCCTGGCCCGGGCGGCGCCGCTCCGGCGGCGGCTGCCGGGAGCGACAACGTTCAGGACCTGATCAAGGCGACCGACCAGGAATGGAGAGTCATCAACCCCAGACTCCAGGCAGTGGTCAGGACGCGGCAGGTCGTGCTGACGTACACGGCGACGAACGCCGGCGGCAGAGGCGGCCCCCCAGCCTCGGACACTTTTGAAGGGCCGGGCAACGGGGTTGGCGGCGGACGTGCCAACGGCGCTGGAGGTCCCGCCGGACCCGGCGGTGCTGGAGGCCGAGGCGGCGGTGGTCAATTCGGTGGTCAAGGCGGTGGTCCGGGTGGGCCGAATCCTGGTGGCCGAGGTGGCAATGGCGGACCGGGCGGCGGGGGTGCCGCCAACAACTTCGTGAGCACAGCCCTCGCGGACCTCAAGACGGCGATCGCCGACGCGACCGGCACGCCTGAGCAGGTCAAGGTCAAGCTCGACGCCGTTCGCAGCGCCCGCCAGAAGGCGGTCGCCACTCTCGCGGCGGCGCAGAAGGATCTGATCCTGCTGCTGACCGCAGATCAGGAAGCGACACTCGTGAGCATGGGACTTCTCGACTGAGGGCACTCGGTCAGAGAGAGACGGATCGAGAGACTTAGACGCAAGAATCGGGAGATAAGGGAGATAACAATGACGCACTCGAAACATTCGAAGTTCAGACGATTGTCCACGCCCCTTACCATCATTGGTTTGTGCCTGAGTCTGGTCAGTCAGGCGTGGGCCTATATCGATTTGGCTCCGACCGTCGCCAAGATCATCCGCGACTCTCCGAAGATTTCCGTCGTCGAGGTGGTCGGGCTCAACGAGTCAACCCACATCCTGACGCTCAAGGAAGTCCGGGCGTTAAAGGGCACGACGAGCCAGGATCCGGTCCTTCACAACGTGACGGCGTCCGACGGGAATATCGTTCCGCCTGCCATTGTCCAGTGGGCCGATGTTGGCGCGAGAGGGGTGCTGTTCTCGTCGCGAGCGACATCGCTCCTCTGCTTTGGCGAAGGTTGGTATCAGGTCAAGTCGTCCGGCGGTCAATGGAAGCTGGGAGTGGATCGTTCCGATCTCCCTCTGTCCTACTACGGCTCGGTCTCGCGGCTCGCGGATGGCATCGCCACGATGCTCGCAGGCGGCACGACGACCCTGACGATGGTGCAACACGGCTACGACGACAACGCCGCAAGCTTCGATATGGCGTTGAACCGCATGAATCTTCCCGGTGTGATCCGTGTTCAGCGCTTCCGCGCCAACATGTCGCTGCCTGACAAAGTGATGACGATGTCGGTGAATCCCGTGTGGGTGCTCGGGCCTGGCATGGTCGGCGAAGAGGAACTCCCGGCCATCGTGCCGCGCCTCTCGTCGCCGGATGCCGCCGTCCGCGCGGATGCGGCGAAGGATCTGTTGGAGATTGGCAGCAGGGCCAGATCCGCCGGGGACGGTCTGACGAAACTTCTGGCCGATCCCAACGTGCGCGTCCGTATTTCCGCGGCCGCCGCGCTGCTTCGCATCGGCGGTGGTAGCGCCGTCAGTAACGGCGATGCGATCAAAGTGCTCACGCAGGGTCTCGCGAGGACGGATGCGACCGTGCGGCGCGCCGCGGCCGATGCGGTCGGCCGCACCGGCTCGGGAGGGACTCCGCTCGTCGCCAGCCTCGCTGCGGTACTCAAGGATCAGAATGTCCAGACGCGCCGGGCCGCTGTTCGGGCTGTCGCCACACTCGGGCCCGTCGCCTCGGGCGCGGCGAGCGCGCTTGTTCCGCTGCTGAGCAATCCGGCCCTGATGATTGAAGCGGCCGACGCGCTCGGGCGGATTGGCCCGGCGGCACGTCCCGTGCCCGCGGGCCTGGTCGCAATGCTTGGCGAAGCTCAGCCCCTGGCCGTGCACCTGGCCGCGGCTCGTGCGATGGCGCAAATCGGCGGACCGGAAGCTCATCCCGCGGTTGATTTCATCATCAAGGCTCTGCCGAGCATGGATGAGATCAACGAGTACCACATGGAGATCCTGCTGTCGCTGCTTGGTCCGGTCGCCACCGACGCGATTCCGGCGTCGCAGAACACCAAGCTCACCCATCCCGTGCTGCCGCGCGCCACGCTCTGGGCGATCAAGTCTGACAGCCTGCCGTGGGAGATGCCGGGCGGTGTGGGCAGGAACGGCCCCCTCTTCGCCGGCCAGCCGGGCGCGCTCGATGTCGTTTCTACGATGTGGGTTGCATATATCCACGAGCTGGGGGAGCGCCTTCGCCCCGTCGGGTTGATATTGCTCAAGCAGATTCAGGAGGGCACCGACAACAACACGCCGGAATGGGGTTACCAGTTGCTGGCCTGTGCTCCCGCCGAGGCCATTGCCCAGCTCTCGGCGGCTCTCGCCTCCGGCGACCTGGTGACGCGCGAGCGCGCCACGGTCGCACTTGGCCATATGGGTGCGGCGGCCGCTCCCGCCAAGGCAACACTGCAGGCGGCGATCACGAAGGCTTCGACGGATCGTGAGAAACGGCTGCTCGAGTGGGCCCTGCGCGAAAGCGAGGCCGAGTAGCGCGTACCTGGAGCTTTTTCGGAAGCGTGTCGCGTCCGCCAGGACCTCCCTCGCGATCTCGCGCGCGAGCGACGGTGTCTAACACCTGAAGACCACTGACCGCGAACGACAACGCAGAAACGACAGAGGAGCCATGTCAATCACCCCATCGTCCTGTCGCACGCGGCGCGCGTCCCCCGCGGAATGACGCTGCTGCTTGCCACGATGGTCCCGATCGTCGGCCTCGGGTGTGCGTCCAGCGGAAATGCCGCAGGCAGTGGCGGCACCTCCGCTGGCGGCAGCGGCGGGCGGTTAACAAAAGGGGTCCAGATGAGCAAGGAACAGGCCAATGAGCAAACAGTGACGAAGGCGACCTTCGGTGGCGGTGGCTCCCGACAGGAGACGCCAAGGCCTCCGACCTACTTCCCCTCGATCGTCCAGATGGTCGTTCGCCTCGGCTGAGAATGTCATGACTCTGGAACCTCTTGCACCTCGAGCCACCATGACTCTGCGTCCAGGTACTCGCCTCGGCGTCTACGAAATCGTGAGTCCCATCGGCGCGGGTGGGATGGGGGAAGTCTATCGCGCGCGCGATCCACGGCTCGGGCGCGACGTGGCTATCAAGGTCCTGTCGGCGACATTTTCTCTAGATCCGGAGCGTCTGGGCCGCTTCGAACAGGAGGCCCGCGCCATCGCGGCGATCAGTCATCCCAACATCCTCGCGGTCTACGACATCGGCTCGCAGGAGGACACGCCGTACATCGTGTCGGAGCTGCTTCAGGGGCAGAGTCTCCGTGAGCACCTGCAATTCCTGGCGAGCACGTCGAGCCCGCAGGTCTCGGTGAGCGGACGACCGGCGAACCCCAGCGGTGCCGGCAATTCTACAGCGCCGGGTCCCGTGGCGCTCCCGGTGCGCAAGGCGGTGGAGTACGCGGTCCAGGTCGCGCGTGGCCTCGCCGCCGCCCACGCCGCGGGGATCGTCCACCGGGACTTGAAACCGGAAAACATCTGGGTCACACGCGACAACCACATCAAGATTCTCGACTTCGGACTGGCCAAGTTGACGCCGCTCGATGCGCTATCGAAGGCACCACTCGCGACGGGCATCGGCTTCGACAACACTGAACCCGGGATGCTCCTCGGCACGATCGGATACGTGGCGCCCGAACAGGCCCGCGGGCTGCCGGTCGATCATCGCGCCGACATCTTTTCGCTGGGGGTCATCCTCTACGAGATGCTTGCGGGACGAACGGCCTTCCACCGCGCTACGACAGCGGACACAATCAGTGCGATCCTGAAAGAGCATCCGGCTGATCTGCCGTTCGTCGAACGGGGTATCCCCCCGGCGCTCGTGCGGATTGTCGAGCGCTGCATCGAGAAGGATCCAGCGGCGCGGTTTCAGACAGCGGCGGATCTTGGATTCGCCCTCGAGTCCTTGTCGTCCTCGTCGGATCGAATCGACGTCGCTGGCCTGCAGCCGCTGGGCGTGGCGAGGCCTTCGCGCGAGCGACTGGCCTGGATGGTTGCGGCCATTCTCGCTGCCGTCGCTGTGGCTGCAGGCGTGCCGGCCATACGTCACTGGCGCGAGGTTCCGGCGCCGTCGGCACCTGCGGGGAGATTCCAGGTCACGCTTCCACCGGACACCCAGTTCACGCCTGCCGCAGCACTCTCGGTTTCTCCAGATGGCCAGCACGTCGTGTTCGCCGCCGCGACTGGCGGCACCGCCAGATTGTGGGTGCGGCCGCTCGGCGATTTGTCAGCGAAGGAGTTGCCGGGTACGGATGGCGCGACGAGTCCCTTCTGGTCGCCGGACGGCCGATGGGTCGGTTTCTTCGCAGGCGGAAAACTGAACAAGATTCAGATCGACGGAGGGCCTCCGCTCGTCGTCGCCAATACACCCGGCAGAGACGGCGTGTGGCACGACGACACGATCCTTTTTGCCATTCCAAACGGTCCAATCCAACGAGTTACCCCCGGTGGCGGTGCGGCTTCGGCGGTGACGACGCTCCGCGATGGCGAAATTGACCACCGGATGCCCGCGTTTCTGCCCGATGGACGCCGATTCTTGTTCCTCGCCACCCCCGGTTCCGATGCCGCAAACGAAACGTTCACGTTATGGATCGGATCGCTGGATTCGTCGGACCGGAGACCGCTCGGACCCGCCGAGTCGAACACAGCATACGTCTCCGGCCATCTGCTGTTCGCGCGGGGGGACACGGTCATGGCGCAGCCCTTCGACCCCTCCACGGGTGCGACGACAGGAGACCCGTTCGCCGTCGGCGGCCCTGTCTATCGGGACAACCTTCGGCCGCGAGCGGCATTCTCGGCGTCGCCAACAGGTGTGCTCGTGTACCGCCGCGGCGGAAGGGTGGCGAGGAGGCTCACGTGGTTCAATCGTCGGGGTCAGTCGGAGGGCACCGTGGGCCAGCCCGGGACCTACTTCAGTCTCGCGCTCAGTCCGGATGAACGACGACTGGCTGCCTCGTATACCCCGGTAGCCCAAGGGAACATTGACATCTGGCTGTTTGGCCTTGCTGGCCCGTCGGCGACGTTTCGGCTCACGACCACTCCGGGCCCCGAGTTCGATCCAGTCTGGTCACCACCAAACGGTGCGGACGTGGTGTTCAGCGCATTCGGGGCGCCGGGCGGACAGAGGCTGTACCGGCGTGCCGCGAGCGGCGAAGGACAGGGGGAGCCGCTGCAGGAGGTCGAGGGGGGTGCCTCGGGCAGCGACTGGTCACGAGACGGACGCTTCCTCGTCTACACCTCAGGAGGTGACCTCTGGATTCTGCCGCGCTCTGGCGGGGGCAAGTCCTATCCTTTTGTGCAGACCAAAGCCAATGAGTCCGCGGCGGCTTTTTCCCCCGACACGCGGTGGATTGCCTACGCCTCGGACGAGACTGGCAAACGGCAGGTATATGTCAAGGCCTTCGCATCTGGCGGGGGCAACTACCAGGTGTCCGTCGACGGCGGCCATCATCCTCGCTGGCGCGGCGACGGCGGAGAGTTGTTCTTTCTCGCACCGGACGGCACGATGATGGCCGCCGAGATCAACGCGAAGCAGGGATTCCAGGTCAGCGCCCCTCGGCCACTGTTCGCGACGGGCATCATTGCCCAGCAGAGTGACAATCACCCGTACGTCGTCACCGGGGATGGCAATCGGTTTCTCGTCCCGGTTGCCGGGCGGGACACCGGCCCGGTTCCCGACCTCGTGGTCGTGATGAACTGGCTGGCCACGCGCCCACGATGATTCGGCGCAGCACACGATCGGCCACAGGTTGGACAGTGCGCGTCTGAAGGCCCGTCCGCCTCTACACATACGCCGGCGTTTGTGTTGACGACGCGGCAGACCGTCAGGGCCGCACCGACAGGCAGGATGTCACGCGATGTCCACGACCGCTCCAGTCGCCCAGCGCACGCTGCACGGACGTCGGCAACCCGGCGATTCGGACATCGGACGACCGACGACAGTGAGCTCGTTCGGCCAGGCACGGCCGCGACTCGCGCGAATGGGTTCGCCACCCCTCGTTTGTGCCCTGCCAAGCGGCCCGCGCATGATGCGGCCGCCCAGTGTGTCCGCACGACGACCTGCCCGCTAATTTAAAGCCCGATCGTTTCGCCATCGGAAGGCAGCTTGAGCAGGCCCGAGAACCCCTGTTGCTCGGCGAAGGTCCGCAGCGCCGACCGCGTGAGCACGCAGTGATTGACGGCTTCCATATGAGTGCCGACAATCGTCGCGGCCGGCGCTGCTTTATGGACCTCCAGAACGTCAGCGGCATTCATTATCAAGCGCCCCAGGCCGAAGGCCTGTGCATTGCCTGAATTGACGACAATGACATCCGGATGGTGTCGGCCAATGGCCTCGGCAACGCCTTCGAACCAGATGGTGTCGGCCGCAAGGTAAGTGGTCTTTTCCGAGGGATGGCCGAAGACGAAGCCGGTCACCCGCAGGAATTCGGGCGGCATGGCCTCATAGACCGCTTCAACCCCGTGGACGGCCCGGGTTCTGTACAGGGTTACACCTTTGTAGGTCATCCCTTCCGTGACGACCAGCACGTCGACGAACCCGGCCTTGCGGATTTCGGCGGCATCGCGTTCATCCTGAACCAGAATCGGCATGGATTTCGGCAAAGCGCCCGCAGCCACGGCGTCCCAGTGATCCTGGTGGAGATGGGTCAGGATCACCACATCGACCTCGACAATCTTTTCGAAGGGCAGCGGAAGCCCGACGATGGGATTTGCCAGATCTTCGTTAATCGTGCCTGGAAAGCCTGGAAAGCTTCCCTTGTCCGACATCATCGGGTCAATCAGGAACCGGACCGGCCCATATTCAAGGATCTGGGTAGCGTTGCGGATCTGGGTAATCTTCATTGTAGTTTCTCCCCGTCAACGCAATGGCGAGAACCAACGCGCCTCGGCTGGTTCTCGATCGGCAGGGGTGTTCGATCAACGCGCCCAGAAAGCGTCTTCCTGCTCCGGGGCGGACGAGAACAGCCACGCCTCGACTGCGCATTCCGGAGAACTCAATCTCCACCGCCACCAGATCGCCATTGGCAAGGTCGGGTAGTGCCCGTAAAGCAGCACCCGGACATCCGGGCGCTCTCGGTAGCGGTAGCCGATCTCGGGAACGCCGACAGGATCTCGGCACGCTTATGGATGCCGCGAACCGTGGTACGCTGCGGCCTCGTTGTCCTCAGCGATGTAGTCGTAGATTTCGTGTAGCCATCGCCGCGCTTCAGCGGTCCAGACTATTTTCCCCACGACTCCAAGGTCTCTCCAAGCTCCTCGTGGGTGAACGTTCGCCCCGCCCGCGAGTCGGCGAGGCCACGCTCAATCATCGCGGCGAACGCCAACTCCTTGAGGATCTCGTCGAACGAGCTGTCGTCCCGGCTGCTCGTCATGACGCGGCGGAGCCGTTCCTTCGGCGTCGTGGATGCGGTGTCCATGGAATTGATTGTACCGCCGCACCCAGGCGTCGAACCGGTCGCCCGCCTCTCCGGAGCGGCCCGCCACTACTGGATGAAGACTGGCAGACGATTTCACTCCGTAGCGGAAGATTCGATGCTTTCAGCACGAAGAGTGGGTGGATTCTCTAGCTAGACGACCCGACACAGCTAACTTGCTGGAATAAAACAACTAATTGGCGGAGAGGGTGGGATTCGTTCCCGACGATCTCGCGGCTATCAATGGTTTAGCAGGTGGTGAAAGTCTCGCGGCATTCGACAAGCGCTGCATCCCGGGGGCGGGCGTTGCGCCTCGTGCAAATACAAACGGTATTCTTGCTCGGCGCGCCTTGGCCGCCGGGCGCATCGCTCGTCTCGGTGCT
>JBDTSX010000136.1:0-9470 GCA_039930925.1 Acidobacteriota bacterium
AGATGGTCACGCAGGGCTGCGGCGCCTGCGTGATGGAAGTGTCCTCACATGCGCTCGCCCTGCGCCGCGCCGATCACCTCCGGTTCGCTGCCGCGATTTTCACGAACCTGACGCGGGACCACCTCGACTTCCATGGCGACATGGAGCAGTACTTCGCCGCCAAGCGGCGCCTGTTCGAGCTGCTGCCGGACACCGCGGTCGCGATTGCCAATCTCGACGATCGACGCGGCGCCGAGATCGTCACCGGCGCGCGGCGCCCGGTCACGTACGCGATCGACGCCGCCGCGGACGTGCGTCCCGGGCCGCTCGCCTCGTCGCTCGACGGCCTCTCGTTCGAAGTCCGGACACCCCGCGGCCCGCTGCGCCTCCGCTCGGCGCTCGTCGGCCGCCCCAACGCCTACAACATCCTCGCCGCGGTCGCGGCGGCGATCGCGCTCGACATCGCGTTCAGCGCGATTGAACAAGGCATCCAGCAGCTCGAACAGGTTCCCGGCCGCTTCCAGGTCGTCTCCGCGCCCGGCGATGATGTCCGCGTCGTCGTGGACGATGCGCACACGGACGACGCGCTCAAGCACCTGCTCGAGACCGCGCGGCCGCTGGCCGCGGGCCGGCTGATTACCGTCTTCGGCTGCGGCGGCGATCGCGACCGCACCAAGCGTCCGCTGATGGGCGCGGTGGCGGCACGGCTGAGCGATCTGGTGGTCCTGACCTCCGACAACCCGCGATCGGAAGACGCGGAACAGATCATCGACGAGATCACGCGCGGCATTGTCGTGCCGGCCGACCGTACCTCGCCGAGAGGCAATCCGCCCCCACGGTCAACGCCGTATCTGGTGATTACCGACCGGAAGGCCGCCATCGAGCGCGCCGTGCGCGACGCGCGCGCCGGCGATCTGGTCCTGATCGCCGGCAAGGGGCACGAGAAGTACCAGGTGATCGGCGAACGCGTGCTGGCGTTCGACGATGTCGAGGTGTCGCGCGCGGCGCTCGCCAGGCGGCGGGCCGGATCGAGAGCATCGTAGACGTGGAACGTCTTCCACTCACCACCGGCGACGTCGTGGCTGCGACCGGTGGACGGCTGCGTCGCGGCGATGCCGGGCAGCCGATCGACGGCATCTCGATCGACTCCCGCACCACCGGAGCCGGGGACTTCTTCATCGCCATTCGCGGCGAGCAGTTCGACGGCCACGACTTCGTCCGGCAGGCGCTGGGGCGGGGTTCCCTGGGCGTGATGGTGGGGGCGGATCACGCCGTCGCCGTCGACGCGGCGCTGAACGCGATCGCGATCGGAACGGAACCGGTTGTGATCACCGTTGACGACACCACCCGCGCGCTGCAGGCGATGGCGCGCGATGTCCGGCGGCGCTCCGGCGCGCGCGTGGTCGCGATCACCGGCAGCGCCGGCAAGACGACGACCAAGGAGATCACCGCGGCGTTTCTCTCATCCAAGTACCAGGTGTTCCGGAACCAGGGGAACTTCAACAACCACATCGGGCTGCCGCTCTCGCTGCTCGAGCTGCGGTCGCGGCCCGAGGTGGCGGTGGTCGAGCTCGGCATGAATCATCCCGGCGAGATCAGCACGCTGGTCGGTACTGCGGAGCCGGACGTGCGCGTGTGGACCAACGTCGGCGACGCGCACCTGGGCTTTTTCTCGTCGGGCGAGGCGATCGCGGACGCGAAAGCTGAAATCCTGGAGAACGCGCGCGCGGGAGATGTCCTCGTCGCCAATGCCGACGATCCGCGGATCGCGAGCCGGATGGCCGCGTTTGCGGGACGGGTCGTGACCTTCGGCATCGATACCCCGGCCGAGGTGCACGCCAGGTCGGTCGAAGACCACGGCCTCGACGGCATCGCGGCCGACGTCTGCACCCCCGCCGGCCACTTCCGGATCGAAACCGCGCTGCTCGGTCGCGCCAATCTGGCGAACGTCCTGGCCGCGGCCGCCGTGGCGCTGCAGTTCGAGGTGCCGCTCGAGGACCTTGCCGCGCACGCCGCCCAACTGCGTCCGGCGCACCGTCGCGGCGAGCTGCTCCGCCTGCCCGGCGGCCTCACGCTGATCGACGATTCGTACAACTCGAGCCCGTCGGCGCTCAGGCGCGCGCTCGAGACGGTCCGATCCGCGACCGGCAGTGCGCGCAAGGTCGCCGTGCTCGGGGAGATGCTCGAGCTCGGGCATCACGCCGCGGCCATGCACGAGACCTGCGGCGCGGCGGCGGCCGCGGCGGGGCTCGATCTGCTGATCGCGGTCGGCGGGGAATCGGCGCGTGCCCTGGCCGATGCCGCGATCCGCTCCGGCATGCCGGCGGGCGCTGTGTCGTACGTGGTCACGAGCGCGGAGGCGTCGGAGGTCGCGGTCCGCCTCACCCGCCCCGGCGATCTCGTTCTCGTGAAGGGCTCACGCGGGATCGGCACCGACCGGGTGGTCGAACGGCTGAAGGCGGAGTTCGCCTGATGCTGTATTACCTCCACAACCTGAGCGGCTACTGGCCGGTGCTGAACGTGACCCGCTACATCACGTTCCGCACCGCGGGCGCGAGCCTGACCGCGTTGTGCATCGGGCTGTTCCTCGGCCCGTGGTTCATTCGCAAGCTGCGCGAGTTCCAGATCGGCCAGGTGGTCCGCCAGGATGGGCCGGCAACCCACAGCAAGAAGGCGGGCACGCCGACCATGGGCGGGCTGCTGATCCTGACGTCCGCGGTCGTGCCGACGCTGCTGTGGGCGGACCTGCGCAACCCGTTCGTCTGGACCGCGGTGCTCGCCACCGTGGCGTTCGGGGCGATCGGATTCGCGGACGACTACCTCAAGATCGTGCGGCGGTCCCACCACGGTCTTCTGCCGCGCTACAAGATGCTCTGGCAGATCCTCGCCGCCGCGGCGGTCGGGATCGCGCTGATGGTGCTCTCCAGCCACGATCTCTACAGCACGCGGCTGATCTTCCCGTTCTTCAAGCGCTGGATTCCGGATCTCGGGTGGTTCTACGTCCTGTTCGCGATCGTCTTCCTGGTCGGCGCGACCAACGAGGTCAACCTGACCGACGGCCTCGATGGCCTGGCGATCAGCGTCTTCACCGTGTCGGCCGCCGCGTTCACCGCCCTGGCCTACGTCTCGACACATGTCGAGTTCGCCCGCTATCTGCAGCTCGTGAAGCTGACCTCGGAGGCCGCCGAGCTGACCATCTTCTGCGGCGCCCTGGTCGGCGCGAGCCTTGGCTTCCTGTGGTGGAACTGCTACCCGGCGGACATTTTCATGGGGGACGTGGGCGCGCTCGGCCTGGGCGGCGCGCTCGGCGTGGTCGCGCTCCTCATCAAGCAGGAGGTGCTCTTCATCGTCGTCGGCGGCGTCTTCGTGATGGAAGCGGGGTCGGTGATCATCCAGGTTGTCTCCTTCAAAACGCGGGGGAAACGTGTCTTCCGGATGGCCCCCATTCACCATCATTTCGAACTGATTGGATGGAGCGAACCGAAGGTGATCACCCGGTTCGTGATCCTGGCGATCATCTTCGCGCTGTTCAGCCTGACGACGTTGAAGCTGCGATGACGACCGAACGTTCCTTCTCCGTTCGCGGGAAGCGGGTCACTGTCGCGGGGGCCGCGCGCAGCGGCGTCGCGGCTGCCGAACTGCTGGTCCGACGGGGCGCGACCGTGACGCTGTCGGACACGCGCGAGGCCCTGGACGACGAAGACCGGCTGCGCGCCGCCGGCGTCGATCTCGAGCTCGGCGGCCATCAGGCGCAGACCTTCACCGGCGCCGACCTGATCGTCGCGAGCCCGGGTGTGCCGCCGCATCTGCCCGCGCTCGAAGCGGCGCGGGCGGCCGGCGTCCCGATTCTCGGCGAGCTCGAGCTGGCGTCGCGCTGGCTGAGAGGACGAGTGATTGCCGTCACCGGGACCAAGGGCAAGTCCACCACGACCACCTTGATCGGCCGGATGCTCGAGGCGGGCGGCCACCGCGTGCTGGTCGGCGGGAACATCGGGACGGCGTTGAGTGGACAGGTGGACGATTCGACCGAAGAGACCTTGCACGTGGTCGAGACCAGCAGCTTCCAGCTCGAATCGACCGTGACGTTCCATCCATGGATCGCCGTGCTGCTGAACTTCTCCCCCGATCACCTCGACCGCCACGAGACCATCGAGGCGTACGCCGCCGCCAAGGCGCGGATCTTCGCGAAGCAGACCGACGAAGACTGGGCCGTGCTCAATGCCGACGACCCGGGCGCGCTGGCGATTGCGGCCGGCACACGCGCCCGCAGGCTCCGCTTCGCCACCGAGGGGGCGCTCGATGCCGGCATCGCGATCGACGGCGACACCATCGTCCGGCGCACGGCGGCCGGCCAGGAGCCGCTGGTGCCGCTGTCGTCGATCCGGCTGCTCGGGCGGCACCTGACCGCTGACGTGCTGGCGGCCTGCGCGGTGGCATCGATCGTCGGCGTCGATGCCGGGTCGATGACCCGGTCGGTCGAAGGGTTCAGCGGCCTCGAACATGCACTCGAGCCGGCGGGCGAGGTCGGCGAGGTGCGGTTCGTCAACGATTCGAAGGCCACCAACATCGAGGCGGCACGCCGCGCGATTGAAAGCTTCGACGAGGGCCTGGTGGTGATTCTCGGCGGCCGGTTCAAGGGCGGCGCGTTCGCCGATCTCGCCGGGCCGCTCGAATCGAGGCGCGCCACGGTGGTGGCGATCGGCGAGGCGCGTCCGCTCATCGCCGAGGCGCTTGGGCAGCGGGTCACCGTGCGCGAGGCCAGTGACATGTCGGCCGCCGTGCGGACCGCGTTCGCGATTGCGGCGCCGGGAAGCACGGTCGTGCTCGCGCCGGCATGCGCCAGCTTCGACATGTTCCGCGACTACGCCGAGCGCGGCCGGGTGTTCAAACAGGAAGTGTCGCGGCTGCAGGAGGAATGGATCGTCACGCGTGAACAGTGAGCAGTCATCAGTCCGGGCGGTGCGGTGAAGAACCGTCCGCTGGGAACGCAGGCTGCCCCGGTCTGCGAGGGTGGTGTCTTAGCCCGCCGTCCGGCTGATGACTGCTGACTGCTCACGCGTGAAAGCCGGGTCTCGGGGTTCGGGCCCCGGGACTCGAATCCGGAACGCGAACTCCGGCCTACTCCTGGGACCCTTGATCCAGGACTCCGGATCCCGAGGCCCGAGGCCCGAGTCCCGGCTGCGCGGCGCACCTCCGAATCCGGTGCGCAAGCTATTTCTCGGTTCAACCCGGCTGGACCTTTAGGCGGCGGAGTATGGCGCGAAAGCTCAAAGCGGACAAGTTGCTCTTCACGGCCACGCTGCTGCTGGTCTGCACCAGCGTGGTGATGGTCTACAGCGCCTCGGCGGTCACCGCCATGGAGAACAACCGCGAGCCGTACATGTTCCTGGTCAAGCAGGCGACGTGGGCGCTGATCGGGCTGTTCCTGGTTCCGCTGATCATGCGCATCGACTACCGCCACTACCGCCGGCCGGTCGTGATCTGGACCTCGCTGGCGGCCGTGTTGCTCGCGCTGGTGGCAGTACTGTTCGGCCATCCGATCAACGGCGCCAGCCGCTGGCTCGGCCTCGGGGGCTTCGGCGTGCAGCCGTCGGAGCTTGCCAAGATCGTGGTCATCTTCTTTACCGCGGGGCTCCTGGAGCGCCGGATGGACCGCATCGACGAGCCGGTGTACTCACTCCTCCCGATTGGGATCGTGGTCGGGGCCATCGTCGGTCTGATTCTCCGCGAGCCGGATCTCGGCACCGCCGTCTCGGTCCTGATGATCGCGGCGGTGGTGATCTTCGCGGCCGGGATCAGCTACCAGTACGTCGCCGGTCTGTTCCTGCTGATGCTGCCGGCGATCGTCGCGCTGGTCTATTTGTCTCCCTACCGTATGAAGCGGGTCACCGCCTTCCTCGATCCCTGGAAGGACCCGCTCGGCGACGGCTTCCAGATGATCCAGTCGATGATCGCGGTTGGCACCGGCGGCGTGTTCGGGCGCGGGCTGATGGGCGGCGTCCAGAAACTCTTCTACCTGCCGGAGCCGCACAACGACTTCATCTACGCGGTCATCTCCGAGGAGCTCGGCCTGGTCGGCGCCACGGTGGTGCTGGTGTGCTTCTGCGTGATCACCTGGCGCGGCATGCGCGCCTCGATGCGCGCACCGGATCGCTTCGGCGCATTGCTCGCCCTCGGCCTGACGACGATGATCGCCTTCCAGGCGTTCTTCAACATCAGCGTGGTGCTCGGGCTCCTGCCGACCAAGGGGATTCCGCTGCCGTTCGTCAGCTACGGCGGGTCGTCGCTGCTCATCAACCTGGTCGGCATGGGCATCCTGCTGAACGTCTCGCAGCACGCCTCGACCTCGCATGTCGTGACGATGGCGATGGCCCCGCAGGATGCATGACGGCGAACCGGATCGTGATCGCGGGAGGGGGCACCGGCGGCCACCTGTATCCCGGCATCGCCGTCGCCCGCGAGCTGCTGCGCCGCGACCCACAGGCGCGGGTGACGTTTGCGGGTACGGCGCGGGGGATCGAGGCGCGGGTGCTGCCGAAGGAAGGGTTCGACCTGGATCTGCTGCGCAGCGAAGGGTTGAAGGGCACCTCGATCATGGCGCGAATCCGGGGACTGCTGCTGCTGCCGCTCAGCGCGATCGACGCGTGGTCGATCATCTCGCGCCGCTCGCCGACGCTGGTGATCGGTGTCGGCGGCTACAGCTCAGGCCCGGTGATGCTGACGGCGGCGCTGCGCGGCATTCCCACGCTGCTGCTCGAGCAGAACGCCGTACCGGGCCTCACCAACCGGCTCCTGGCCCGGTTCGTCAGCGCGGCGGCGGTCACGTTCCCATCGACGGCGGAGTTCTTCGGAGGGAGAGCGCTGGTGACAGGCAACCCGGTCCGTCCCGAGTTCTTGTCCGAAACGCTGGAGCCTGGGCCGCGTGCGGCCGGGCCCCCGCGGGTGTTGATCTTTGGCGGCTCGCAGGGCTCGCACGCCATCAACCTGGCGATGGTGGAGGCGGCGCCGCAACTGGCCGCCTACCCGGGCGGGATGGCGATCACGCACCAGACGGGAGAGCGCGATCGTGAACTGGTCAGCGACGGCTACAGCCGCGCCGGCCTGGCCGCGCGCGTCGAGCCGTTCCTGTTCGCCATGGACCGCGAAGTGAAGGCGGCCGATCTCGTCATCTGCCGCGCCGGCGCGACCACCCTCGCCGAGCTCACCGCGGCGGGACGGCCGGCGGTGCTGATTCCACTGCCGACCGCCGCCGACGATCACCAGCGGAAGAACGCGGAAGTGCTCGCGGCGGCCGGCGCCGCGGAATTGATCGCGCAGAAGGATCTGACCGGCGGCTTGCTGGCCAGCCGGATCACGGCGCTGATCGAAAATCCGGAGCGGCTGGCCGCGATGGCCTCGGCGGCGCGGCGTCTGGCGCGTCCGAACGCCACGATGCTGATCGCGGACAAGGCGCTGCAGCTCGCGAGGCGGACGTGACGCACCAGGGCCGGACGCGCAGACAGTGATCACATGCTAGGGCGCACGCGCAGGATTCATTTCGTCGGCATCGGGGGAATCGGCATGAGCGGCATCGCCGAGCTGCTGGCGAACCTCGGCTACGAGGTGACCGGATCGGATGCGAAGCGCTCGGAGACCACCAGCCGTCTCGAGGGGCTCGGCGTCCGCCTGTCGATCGGCCACGACGCTGCGCACGTGGGTTCCGCCGAGGTCGTGGTCACCTCCTCGGCGATCGCCGGCGACAATCCGGAAGTGGCCGAGGCGCGTCGCCGCCACATCCCGGTGATCCCCCGCGCCGAGATGCTGGCCGAGCTGATGCGTCTCCGCTACGGCATCGCCGTTGCCGGCGCGCACGGCAAGACCACCACCACCTCGATGGTCGCGCTGGTCCTCGAACGGGCCGGTCTCGATCCGACCGCGGTGATCGGCGGGCGTCTCAGCGCCTTCGGCAGCAACGCGCGGCTCGGCCGCGGCGAGTACATGGTCGTCGAAGCCGACGAAAGCGACCGCTCGTTCCTCAAGCTCTCGCCGTCGATCGCGCTCATCACCAACATCGATCGCGAGCACATGGAGAACTACGGCACCTGGGAGACGCTCCAGCAGGCGTTCGCCGACTTCGCCAACAAGGTGCCGTTCTACGGCGCGGTGGTGGCGTGCGCGGACGATGCCGCGGTGCGGGAGTTGCTGCCGCGGCTCACGCGCCGGGTGATCACCTACGCGATGGACGATCGCGCCGCCGACGTCACCGGCCGCGACATGCGCCTGGAGGCGTTCGGATCGTCCTGCGAGGTCCGGCAGCGCCAGCCGGACGGCACCACGACCGAGCTCGGGACGATGACGCTGCGCGTACCCGGCCGCCACAACCTGATGAATGCGCTCGGCGCGGTGGCGGTGGGGCTCGAAGCCGGCGTGCCGTTTGAGCGGATCGCGTCAGCGCTGGAAGGGTTCCGGGGCGCGGAGCGGCGGTTCCAGATGCGCGGCGAGCAAGCGGGCGTGATGGTCGTGGACGACTACGGCCACCATCCGACCGAAATTGCCGCGGTGATTGCCGCGGCGCGCGCCGGCATCAACCGCCGCGTGGTCGTGGTCTTCCAGCCGCATCGCTACTCCCGCACCAGCATGCTGATGCGCGAGTTCGGCGACGCGCTCGGCGCCGCCGACATCGTCGTGCTGACCGATATCTATGCCGCCGGTGAGCTGCCGATCCCGGGAATCACCGTCGACACGCTCGCCGACGCGGTCCGTGCGGTGGCGCGCTGTCCGGTGCACGTCGTCAAGTCGCTCGACGATCTGCCGGCTGCGGTGGCGGCGCTCTCGCACCGCAACGACCTGGTGATTACCATGGGCGCCGGATCGATTGGCGCGGTCGGCGACCGCATCCTGGACATGCTTCGGACCGGCGCGGTCACGGAGGAGGCGCGATGAGCGTCAAGGTCTCCGCCGAAAAAAATTTCCGGCGCGCCAAGGTCAAGCCGACCAAGCGGAAGACCGGCCATGCCCGGGCGTCGTGGCGCGCGGCGCGCCTGGTCGTCTGCGTCGGGATGGTCCTCTATGCCGGCTATCGCGCCTTCGATCTGGTCGTCAGCGCATCCTCGCTGCAGATTCGGCGCATCGCGGTGCGCGGCAACGTGCGCCTGTCGGCGGGCGAGGTGCAGACGCTGGTTGACGGCCTGCGCGGGACCAGCATCCTGACCGCCAATCTCGGCGAGTACCGTCAGCGGCTGCTCGAGTCGCCGTGGGTGGCGGACGTCGCGCTGCGGCGCGTGCTGCCCTCGACGGTCGAAGTCTTCGTCTCGGAACGGCGGCCGATGGGGTTGTGCCGGCTGGGCGGACAGCTCTACTTGATCGACCGGTACGGCACCGTCATCGACGAGTTCGGTCCGCAGTACTCGGAGTTCGATCTGCCAATCGTCGATGGGCTGGTGCGGCCGCCGACGTCCGGCGCGCCGGCGCTCGATGAGCGGCGGGCCGATCTGGCGGCGCGGGTGATCGAC
>JBDTSX010000137.1:0-9427 GCA_039930925.1 Acidobacteriota bacterium
GCTTCGGAGCAACAGCCGAACCCGTACCTGGATCGCTGGGTCGAGTGCGACCACTTCTTCGTGCGCAAGGTCCTCCTGTTCAAGTACTCGTATGCGTTCGTCGCGCTCCCCGGTGGTTTCGGCACGCTCGACGAGCTCACCGAGGCCTTGACGCTGATCCAAACGGGGAAGATCCGCAACTTCCCGGTGGTCCTGATGGGCGTCGAGTTCTGGCAGCCATTCACGCGGCTGCTGCAGTCGATGGCCACGGCCGGCACCATCGCGGCGACGGACCTCGACCTGCTGCTGGTCACCGACGACGTCGAGCAGGCGATGGCGCACATCGAACGGCACGCGGTCAGCGCGTTCGGATTGCGGCGGCGCGTCATCAAACCGGCCGCGGTGCTTGGCGAGCGCGCCCTCGCCGCGCAGGGCTGATTTGGTCGGGTCAACAAACTTGGAGCGTCACATGCGTCGTGCGTGGGCCACGACTCGGACGGCGTCTGTTGGTCCACTCGGGACGGTCAATGTGGGCACCGGCACGGAGCAGACCGCCGGCCTGACCGGCAGCCGGTGGACGCGGCTACACCGAGAATGGGACGGCCGCCGTCGACTCACCACGAACCGACGACCATCGCCGGGAGCGCTCGGCACGACATCAGGGACATGGTGTTTGGCGCCAACGACGGCCTGATCACCACGTTCGCCGTCGTGGCCGGTGTGGCGGGCGGCCATCTCTCCGCGACAGCAACGCACGTGTTCGGCGTGGCGAATATTCCGGCCGATGGTTTGTCGATGGCAGTTGGCAAGTACTTGAGCATTCGGTCCGAAGAAGGGTCCGTGAAGCAAGCGCTCGTCGCGCGGTTTGTGTCTCACGGGTAGAAGGTTGCGCAGGCCACGGCCTCGAACTCGTCTCGCGACGAAGCCTGGTCGCAGGTAGTGTGGCTCAGCATCCCCCGCTCCTGCAGCGTCGAGGACTGGGGAGCTGTGCACGACCCGCGCAAGGAGCCCGACGCGCCCGAGGATCACAGCGCCCCCTGCGTGATCACGACTGTCTTGTCTCGGACGACGATCGACCCTCCGCGCCACGCTGGTGGCGTTGGGCGCAACCCTAAAGGCGACCGGGTTATCGCCAGACCTGGCATCGGGCTGGTCACCGTGATCCATAGTTGAGCCGCCGAAAGATCTTGATGATTTCGAGACTCGTCCTCGAATCGAGGTTGCCGGTCGGTTCGTCGGCCAGCAGCAGCGAGGGTCGGTTGACCAGCGCCCGGGCGATCGCGACCCGCTGCTGCTGCTCTCCCGACATCTCGCCGGGCACGTGTGTCAGCCGGTCAGCCAGACCGACGGCGACGAGCGATGCGGCAGCCCGGTCGCGCCGCACTGAGGCCCTCAGCGCTGCGCCGTAGAGCAGCGGCAATTCGACGTTCTCCAGCGCGCTCGGGCGCGGCAGGAGATGAATCCCTGGAAGACGAAGCCGATATCCTGGTTGCGGACGTGCGCGAGCGCCTCCGACGACATCGACGCCACGTCGCGCCCCTTGAAGACGTACGTGCCGGACGTCGGCCGCGTCAGACAGCCAATCACATGCATCAGCCGACTTGCCGCAACCTGACGGGCCGGTGAGCGCCACGATCTCTCCTTCTGCGACGTTCAAAGACACGCCCGCAAGCGCGCGAACCAGCGTCGGTCCGGTTCCGTAGGTCTTGGTCAACCCGCGCAGCGCGATCACAGGAGGCCCTGCCTTGCCGCCGGGTCTCACCGCCTCGTTGCGAGGTCGCACACCATCCGCGGCGTGCCGCTCGGTCTGCTCCTTGTCAATTCCCATGTACGCGAGCCCCGCAAAGAGGGCGCCATCGGGGCTGGTCCCCCGCCCGCTCTGCGCCACGCCCCACGCGCCCTTCGGGTAAAGGAAGAGAATCCCGCGCCTGCCGAACCCAGCGTTCGCTTCACCCTCCGGTCGCGAAGCGTGGACGGAAACAGTGAGCGTCATCTCCGAGCCAGCGAACGATTCCGCGGTGCCTGCGAATAATTCCACGAATCGACAATGAGGATCCTTGGTTCCGGGGCGCGTTCGTCCCGCATGTGGCGGTACGCTGATTGCCAATGAATAGGCTGTTGTCGTTGTCAATCTCAGACTTGACGGAGGTCATGATGATTAGCCTGATGAAGATTCTCGTCGCCACCGACTTCAGCGAACCGTCCGACGCGGCGTGGGCCTACGGCCGTGAGCTCGCAGGTCGATTCGGCGCCAGGCTGCACCTGCTGCACGTCGTCAATATCGTTCCTCCCGGCGCCTTCGGGACCGACGGGTACAGCGTCACCGGCCCAGAGTTCCAGCAGCAAATGGAAGCCGATGCCCAGCATCGACTGGACGATCTCGTGATTGACACCAATGACCCCGGGCCAGCAGCCGCCACCGCAGTGATCACCGCCAGCGGACCCGCCTTCGCGATCATCGAATACGCCAAGGCTCATCAGATCGACCTAATCGTCATGGGCACACATGGCCACGGGACGTTCGTGCACTTGATGCTGGGAAGCGTCGCTGAGCGTGTGGTGCGGCTCGCGCCGTGCCCGGTGCTGACCGTCAAACGGCCGGAGCGTGACTTCGTGCATCCAGAAGCGCTGATGACCGTGGCTGGCGCCTGAACGCCTTCGGCAGCCCGCCGACCGCAGCCCGCGGCCGGCGGTTCCTACCCTCTCTGGTGATCACCTCGACGCCCGAGGGGATCTGCCTTGGTTCGCCTGATTCAGGGATTCATGCAAATCACGGCCGCCCTCAATGACCACTGGTCCCTTGACGCAGCGCTGGTGGCGGGCCGGCTTGGCTCGGGGCGGGAGGGCATTACCGCGGTTGAAGCGGCGCGCCGACTCAATGCGCTGGGCCCCCATCAGCTGCGCGACCCTGGAAACGCGTCACGGCTTGCAAGTGGTCTGGAGGCAGATACGCAATCCCTTGCTTTTGATTTTGGTATTCGCCGCGGGGGCCGCCGCGTTCAGCGGCGAGTGGATGGATGCAGCGATCGTGCTCGTGATCGTCGCGGTCAGCATCGGGATCGGGTATTCACGCGAATACAGCGCGCAGACGGCGGTCGCGGCGCTGCAGGCACAGGTTCGGGTCCACACGACAGTGGTGCGTGGGGGACAGGCGTTGTCCGTCCCCGTCGCAGGGGTCGTTCCAGGAGACGTAGTTTTGCTCTCCGCCGGGGCCCTGATTCCCGGAGACGGCATCCTGCTCGAGGCGACCGACTGCTTCGTCAGCGAAGCGGTGTTGACGGGAGAGAGCTTTCCGAGCGAGAAGCGGCCCGGAACGGTCAGCGCCGCAGCCTCCCTGCGGGAGCGCACGAATAGTCTCTTCTTCGGCACCAACGTGCGCAGCGGTACCGCCCGGTGCCTCATCGTCCGGACTGGCATGGTTACTGAGTTCGGAGCCGTCGCCCCACGTCTGAGCCATCAGGGCGCTGAACCACACCGTCAACCGGGCGCGGATCGACCACTTCACGTTCATGACGGATCGTCGCCTGGGGCGAGCAGTTGGTATCCGGATCCGCGCCGGGTTCGAATGAACGACTGCCGGCCACGATCGATCTTCCGGCGCAGCCTCTACACGTAGACGTCGATTACGTTGGAACAGGGATCGTAGCGTCCGTCCCAGACCTGGTCGGCGATCTCCTGCCGGGAGATCACCGTCCCCTCTTTCCGGCACAGGAACTCGAGCAAGGCGTACTCGCGCGCGGTGAATTCGGTCAGCTGACCGGCGACCCACACTTCTTGCGTCCGAGTGTCGAGTGCGAGTCGACCACACCGGAGGTGGTCTGGTAGGAGTGGCACCATGCGGCGTGGCCATGCTCGCGCAAGCCCTTCGCGATCATGCGCGCCGCGGAGCGTTCGTCTTCAACCAGGAGCAGCCGCATCAGTCCCTCTCCACGAGAATGCACCGACAGAGTGAGACCGGTGCGCGCAACTGCCGTTGCAGCTGGGATGAATCGAGCGTCCATCCGCGTGATCTCTGCTGGTCGAGGGCCGCAGCCATGGTGGTGAAGGCCGTCGGAGTGACGGAGTCATAACGTCTGCGGTGCGATCTTGGCGTCGCGCGAGTCCACTGCCGTCTTCTCGGCTTGAATCGTCAAGGCACCCTCGCCGTTGATCGCGCCGGACAAGACCGTTGACCAGGCGCACCGAAGCGCAGAATCAGATGCGACACGATTGCACCATGGCTATCCCAGCGATGACAACCTGCGGCGGGAGTGTGCTGAAGGCGAGCGTCGGTTCGGTATTGACCTGCCGCGATCGCAAGCCCGCCGACCGGACACGCTCAGCGACCGATTGCCTGTTGCCATGCGGCCTGCGCCTCCGGCGGCAGCTTGTCGCTGTGCTTGATGAAGGCGACGATCTTCCAGATCGCCTCGTCCGACAGCACGCCTTCCCAGGTTGGCATCCCGGTCATGCGGACGCCGTGCTTGGTCACCCAGAAGAGCCAGGCCGGGTCGTCGTGCGGGATCCGATTGACCAATTGGGGCGCAGGAGGGTTGAACTTGTCCCGCATGGGGCTGATCTTGGCCTTCGCGCCGCCGTGGCAGAGAGCGCAACGCTCCTCGTACCGCGATGCACCTTCAGCCAGATTCGCTGGCGTCAACGCGACGGGATTGTCCCCGGCCGGCTTGTGCTTGTCCGCGTACACGTCCATGGCGCGGCCCGCGAGGTTTCGTTCCAGGCTGCTCGGCGGCGTGTCAGCTCCGATCGGGTACCAGCCGAAGCGCGACACCGAGAACACTCCGCACGCGATCGCGACGAGAGTGACAACGACTCCCAACCCAAACGTCTTCATGCGCGATCCCCCTTGATGCACGAGCGATGATCGTCAGGTCGCGCCGCGCCCCTGGCATTGGCGTCGACACACGCGTGTCGCTCGACATCGGGCGATGCGATGCTCTTCCAGGACATCGCCCGTCAGTCAATGCGGTTTCGATATCGGTGATGGACGCGCGGACCGGACGCCGTCGGTGGCGGCAAGTCATCTCCGGCCCAACTCCAAGCGTGGGCGATGCCTGAACCGATTCGTGATCGGCAGGTTCGCCGCCGCGTCGCGAGCCGCCATCACCCGACTGCCAGTCTGCTCCGGAGAGCGGGACTTGTCCAGGATTCACCCGAGGTTCATGTTGGCGCCCCACTGCGCGCGCGGTGGGGCGACGCGGTCTGAGCCGTTGCGCAGAGGCGGGCACGCGATTCGCGTAGGAGCGTTTCTCCCGCTCCCGAAAGGCGGGTTGTCGAGAGCCGATGGTCGCGTCTCCTCAGCCCGTAATGGTTAGGACGCCGCCCGTGAACTGCGTCGCATACTGGCGGAGCGGGCTGGGTGCAGGGCCTCCAAGGACCCGACCATTCAGGTCGAACGTCGACCCGTGACACGGGCAAACGTAGGTTTGGCTCCTGAAGCCGGTAATGGCGCAGGTCTCGTGTGTGCAGATTGCCGCGAGTGCGACAAACACCTCTTGGCCGGTGCGCGCGACGAGGAAAGTACCGCCGGACGTGACCACCCTCGCCGCGCTGCCGACGGTGGCGAGCGGCGAACCCGTGTCGATCGCGAGCGCGGTTACACCGCTGGTTCGGGTCGCGCTGACTGACGGCAGGGATGGGACGTCACTCGGCGCTGTCGGTCCGCCGCACCCTGAGAATGCCGCAGCGGCCGTGCCGCCGAGAAGGGCGAAGGTCGCCGCTTGCGTACAAAAGCTCCGGCGCGTCTGCGCGGTACACTTGATTTCTTTCATACATCACCGTTTCTGTCGGAGGGGAATCAGGCGAAAACGGCGCGGCGCAACGAATGTACCGGAGACCAACGCGAGACGAATCGACATCAGCGTGAAGGGACTCCCCGAGGGCGCAGGTCGACTTCTCGAGTCACCGCACGCCGTCACTCAGAGGGCGGTTCGGTGGACGCGCAAAGTCATCGTCTATTCATGTCCAACGTCATTCCGCTCATATGGATGGAGATCGATGGTGTGAGCACTGGAGAGGACGACGCGCCAAGATGAACGGCACGTGAATCCCGGACAGTCGATCCAGAAGATAGGACAATTGGGCACCGTAGGTCGCGCGCGCAGCGGCGCGAAGGCGCACAAACGCCGGCAACGTTGTTGCACGCTGGCGGCGAAGACCTTCACGGCTTATGTGAACATGCATTTCTCGGGAGGCGTATGCGGTCGGTCTCTCTTGTGTTCTTCATCGCGGTATCGCTCGCATCCTTGGCTGCTGCCGAACCGCCGGTGTCCCCCCCTCTGCTGTTCGCAAGCCGCCCCCTCCACGACCCGTGGCGCATCTCGTTTGAGTCCGAGAGCGATCGGTCCGGTTCGGCCGTGCCGGCATCTGGGCGCCAGCCGATCTCGCTCAGCGTTTCGTCCGCGCTGATGGCACAAGCCGGTACCCAACCGCTTCATGCCGTGGCCGTCGAACACAGCCACGCGTTCCTGATGCGCGGCAAGATCCATAAGTACGCGAGCTTCGCGACATTGCCGCTCTTCGCCACCGAGGTGGCGCTCGGCCAGTCGCTGTACAGCGGCAGCGCCAGCGGCGGCAAGAAGGGCGCACACGCAGCGGTCGGGATCGGGCTCTCCGCTCTGTTCGGCGTCAACACCGCCACCGGCGTCTGGAATATGTTCGGCAAGGAGGGCCGGATGGACACGCAGGGCCGGACCTTGCGGTTGGTGCATGGGCTACTGATGCTGG
The DNA here is from genome assembly GCA_039930925.1 of Acidobacteriota bacterium. Classification (GTDB taxonomy): domain Bacteria; phylum Acidobacteriota; class Vicinamibacteria; order Vicinamibacterales; family 2-12-FULL-66-21; genus JALZOC01. The sequence continues at coordinate 6,703 of JBDTSX010000137.1, forward strand.
CCGCCGACGTCGGGTTCGTGGCCACCTTGGCTGCGGCTCCCGACAGCGAGCATGGCGGTGCCGCCTTTGCCAGCGACCGAGCGACGCATCGCAACCTCGCCATCGCCTCGATCAGTGTTGGCACAGCTGGGTACCTCGTCATGATCTTCGGGAACCGTTGAGATGTGGAACCACCTTTTGGAGTTGTGGGTCTCGGCCTATGCCAATCATGCGGTTCTGCGCACCGCTGTGGAGTTCATGCACATCGGCGGGTTGGTGGCCGGCGGCGGCTGCGCCATTACGGCGGATCTCGCGACGATCACCGCCAGCCGCGACAGCTTGGCCTCCCGCACGACGCAACTCCACCTGCTGAAGCAGACGCACCAGATCGTCGTCTCCGGCATCGCGGCGCTGGCGTTCAGCGGGCTGTTGCTGTTCGCAACCGACGTCGACACGTTCCTGTACTCGCGGATCTTCTGGCTGAAGATGGGCCTGATGGTCCTGCTGCTGGCCAATGGCGCGCTGCTGCTGCGGGGGGAGCGTCAGGTCAGGCGCGGCGCGCCGCACGCCTGGAGCCGGCTCCATCGGAGCGCCGTGACCAGCCTCGCGTTGTGGCTGCTCACGACAATGGCCGGCGCCGCGCTGCCAAACATTGGATAGCGACGATGAACAGAGTCCAGGACGCCGCCACCGCACCCTCGTGCCAGACCGCCGCCTGCGCCAGCCGGCGCGAGTTCATGCGAAGTGCCGGTTGTGTCGGCATCGGCATCGCCTTGCTCGGAGCCTCCGTCCCGGAGGCGCGCGGCCTGGCCGCCTCGTTCATCGAGGGAACGCAGAGCGGCGACGATCGACGCTACCCGATTCCAGCAGCTGACGGCGTCACCATCGATCGGAGTGCGCAGCTGATCGTGGCGCGCGCGCAGGGGCATGTCTTCGTGTTTGCGCTGTCGTGCCCGCATCAGAACAACGCCGTGAAGTGGCTGCCGAACGACCATCGCTTCCAGTGCACGAAACACGATTCCCAGTATCAAGTCGATGGCCTGCATACTGCCGGGCGGGCGACGCGGAATCTGGACCGCTATGTCATACGCCGCGACGGAGAGGCGGTGGTCGTGGACATGCACCGGTGGATTCAGTCCGACAAGGATCCCGTGGGCTGGGCGGCCGCGACCATTGCCGTCTAGTCGCGGGCCTGGCCCTGGCGGCGCGGGTGCCACAGCGCCGCGCGCCGGCGTCGCTCAGCGTCGGGCCCCCGCCAGGGTGGCGGTCGCCGCCGCTCGCCTATCTCAAGCGCTTTCATGACACCAGCATCGCCCACTCGACCGTCCACCGGCTGTTGATCCGCCATCGACTCAATCGGTTACCGGCCAGCCAAAAGCACCGGGCCCACCGCAACGGTGGCAGCGCTACGAGAAGCTCCAGCCGGGGCACCGCGTGCAGGTCGACGTGAAATTCCTCGAGCGGCTCCCCAGCACGGGCAAGCGGCTGTGTCAATTCACGGCCATCGATGACTGCACACGCATTCGAATCCTCAAGGTCTTTGATGCCTGCAACCAGCGCACGGCGATCCGCTTTATCGACGACGTGCGCCGGCGTCTGTGACCTGCCGGCATCCTTCGGACCAATCATTCCTGGAGAACGGCGCTCTCTGGAGAGGCAGATTGCGATGCCAGTAGACGATGGTCGCTTTGTTGTCGTGGCCGGCGGTCATTGGCACTCCTTGATAACATCTTGAACAACAGCCGAGACCGCACATCACCGATGCGTGTCGGAGCAACGATAGCACCCGGAAATCATTTCTCGGCCGTTCTCTGTTTCGTGTGTCACGCGCAGTCTTTCAATCTCCGAATCAGCAGCGGATCGCACCAACGGCGAATCATTACGAGGCGGATGCCTGCGGCGTGACTTCTCGCGATCGCTTCTCTGGCTTCCGGCCGCGGCGGGTCATACATGCCCGTCAAGCCGACGAACACGAAGTGCGCGAGGGCCTCGGCGCCGGACCGTGTGTGCCAGGCCTCAGAGGTCATGAATCACGCTCGGAGGAAAGGCGGCCCGCAGGGCGTTGAGCACGGGAACGCCGATGATTTCCTGGCTGATAGCATCGCCCGCTGGGCTCAAATGGCCGGTGGCGGCGAACGCCAGACCGATCACGCTCAGCGCCATGCCTCCCACCGCGCTCTGCAGGGGATGGACCGCATCCGGCGGCTGATGTGCATGAACTCGTCGGCCTTCTCGAGGGCGTTGTCCATGCTCACTCGTCGCTGCTCTGTGCGATCGCCATGCCGACGGGGGCCGTCATCATAGCTGGGGCGTCATTGATGCCAATCCCCCTTGTACAGGGTCTTGGCGACGGCGGTCTCAGCGCGGACAATGGCGAGCTTTTGTTCCGGACTCTTCTGCCCGCGGATGTCTGTGATGCCGACCTGCTCCGCGAGGTAGCGCACCTCTGACTCGCGATCGCCCGACACGATCATGACCCGCTGGAACTGGTGTTTGGGGCCCAGGTGCTTCACGAACGAGAGACTCTCCGCTCGAGGCGCATCCCGAAAGCGCAAGGCCGCCGCGTAGCGTTGGTCGATCGCGACCACACATTCGAGTCCCTCGGCGAGCGCCGGGAGCTGATCGGCGCCCGGCAGGCCTTGGGCAATCAGCTTGTTCCTGCTGGTGACCTGCACCTGATGGCCCGCAACAGTTCCACGCAGCCCCTGGCCGGGCGGTTCACTCACCTCGGTAGCTTCCGGAATCT
>JBDTSX010000138.1:0-9402 GCA_039930925.1 Acidobacteriota bacterium
AGCAGCAACAGGAACGGAATGGCGGGATGCCGGCTTGGAAAAATAATCCGGGCGATCATCGCCGAGAACGCGATGTCGGTTGCGCACGGAATCGCCCAGCCGCGGCTCAACGCCGCTGGTCCAACATTTGAAGACAAGGCGAGGTAGATCAAGGCGGGCGCGACCATGCCGCCGACCGCGGCGGCCAACGGAGAGAGCGCCTGACGGGGGGACGCGAGTGGGCCGCCCGGCAATGTCGATTCGAAGACGTCCTTCGCGGCGAGGGCGAAGAAGAAGACCATGCCGACGTCGTTCGCCCAGAAGTGCAACGGGTGTGTGGCACGGTCGTAGCTGGCCAGGTCGACATTGGCCCACACCACCGCGAGGATGGTTCCGGCGACGAGCAGCAGTGAGTTACGGAGGATGACGCCGGTGAGCATGGAACGAGCCAAATAGTTTCCCCTGGTCCTGCGACCGCGAGGATGGCGGCCCGACCATCCGGCTTCCTGCAGCCATCGTCCGCTGCACCCTTCTTGATGTTGGCCCTCAGTTTATCCGTTCCCAGGCTTTCCCAGGTTCGGAGGGCTCAGCATGGCAAGCCGGCGAGCGCGTTTCACGGGTGGCGTAGGCGTGGCTTGGCCGCCAACGTCGAGGACCGGATGACTCGCCAGCACATCGAGCAGGCGTGCGCGCTGGCCGGCCGGCGTCTCGGCCAGCCGTTCATCCCATTCGCGAAGCAAGACTCGCATTTCGTCCCGGATGGTGGAGAGTTCGTCGAGACGCTGCTCTAACGCCTCGAGACGCTCCCCGACCAGCGCCCGAACGCGTTGACAGGGCGGGACGCCGCGATCACGCTGGCCGAGCGCGGAAGCCAGTTCCTTCAACGAGAATCCGACCACCAACGCTCGCTGAATCAGGCGGACACGCTCGATGGCGGTCGGCGGATAGCGTCGATAGCCAGCGGTGGTGCGCGTCGTGCCGGTCAGCAAGCCGATCCGCTCATAGTGGCGGAGCGTGTCAGTGCTGACGCCCGACGCGTCTGCGAGTGCGCGCGGACCGATCCACGCAGGCGTCACTGGCGTGGGCGTACGCTCGCAGGGTCGCCGGTATGATGCTCACGAATCTGATACACCAGGAACTCATGCAGCGCGGCGAGGGCCGCCGTGTCCTGGGTCACGATGTTCACGCGACCTCCAGTCGGCGTCTCGACATAGGTGTAGGTGACCTGGTCCTTCAGTCTTGCGAGCGTGGCGGTTCCAGGAACAGCTTTCGAGTCGTGAACGAGCATCGGCGCCTCGAAATCGCCTTGCCCGAACATCATGGTGAGATGTGGAAGGTGCGAGCGAATCGCATCCCTGTCCTTGATATTGGTCGGATCCTTTGCGCTGATGTCAATCGCCCCGCCATCGCCGTAGAGATAGAAATGGTGAGTGGTCTGCTCCTGGTCGAAGCCCATGACCATTGCGGCGCGGTCGTTTCCGTGCGTGTGCGGTCCCTGAGTCTGCCAGGGGAATCCGAAAGCCGTCAGTACCATTAGCGTCATCGAAAACGTCGTCATCATGAACACGCTCCTGGGTTCTACGGTAAACCCTGGAACGGTTCCAGAGTCAACCCCCCCCGCTTACGCGGCACACGTCATGGTCGAACGTTCAATGACGGCCGCTGGATGTGCGCTGTGAGATGAAGTGCCGCGTGACCCTACTTGCGCAGCTCGACTCCCAGCCACGCTCGCGCCAGTTTCCAGTCGCGCATCACGGTCTGCGGCGATACGCTCAGGGTTTCAGCGGTCTCTTCCACGCTCAGCCCTGCGAAGAACCTCAGCTCGATGACCTGAGCGCGACGCGGATCTTTTTTCGCAAGGACGCTCAACGCATCGTCGAGCGCACAGAGGTCGTCGGCCCGATCCATTCCACGCGCCGGCATCCGGTCGAAGTCGATGGCGCTGGAGTGATCGACGCGCTGCATGCCCCCCCCGCGCTTCGTCGACCTGCGGGCCCGCGCGGCGTCAACGAGGATGCGCCGCATGATTCTCGCCGCGACCGCGAAGAAGTGAGCGCGGTCCTGCCAGTCCACGCTTCGCGCATCGACCAGCCGCACGAAAGCATCGTGCACGAGCGAGGTCGCATCCAAGCGCGCACCCGGCAGCTCCCGGCGTGCGTACTGACGGCCGAGCACCCGGAGATGGTCGTACACCAGGGGCGTCAAACGCTCGAGCGCCAGATTGTCGCCGGTCCGCCAAGCCTGCAGGAGCGCGGTGATCTCGGGTGCCGAAGGGGACATGGTGACGTCGATCCTACCGTAACGTAGGATCCGTGCCGGAAACGCCCGATTGGAGCTGGCGGTCCTCCTTTCCGCTATTGGTATTGAGAGGTGTGGCAGACTGCCCGAGGTCGATGGACGAACACTGGAACCGGGTCGTGGAGCTCTTCGATCTCGCTCTCGAGCGGGACCCTGAGGAACGTTCGGGGTTCGTCGATCAGGCGTGTGGGACGGATCGGGAGCTGCGCCACCAGGTCGAAGCGCTGCTCGCAGAAGCCCATCATCCGGACCCCCTTCCAATCGACGGCCCGGTCGGCGCGGTCATCGCGGATCTTCTCGCCGATAGTGGCGCTGTCGTAGTGGGTACACAGCTCGGGCCGTATCGAATCGAATCTCTTCTGGGCGCCGGCGGCATGGGCGAGGTCTACCGCGCCACCGACCCAACGCTCGGGCGACAGGTGGCGATCAAGGTTCTGCCGCCGACGTTCGCGGCGGATCCCCAGCGGGTCGCGCGCTTCAGGCGCGAGGCGCAGATCCTCGCGTCGCTGAACCATCCGAATATCGGCGCGATTTACGGCGTCGAGCGGATCGACGAGAGCGACAGTCAGGCGCTCGGTCTGGTCCTGGAACTCGTGGAGGGGCCGACGCTCGCGGACACTCTCGCCGCGCGCCCACTCTCGGTGGACGACGCGCTCGCATTCGCCCGCCAAATCGCTGCGGCGCTCGAGGCGGCGCACGAACAGGGCATCGTCCATCGCGATCTGAAACCCGGGAACATCAAGGTTCGCGACGACGGAACGGTCAAAGTCCTCGACTTCGGGTTGGCGAAGGCCGGCGAGGAGGGCGGTCCGTCCGACACAGCCACGCGAGGCGGCCCTGACACGACCGTCGCCGGAGCCATCCTGGGCACGGCTGCCTACATGTCTCCCGAGCAGGCCAGCGGCAAGCCAGTGGACCGGCGAAGTGACATCTGGTCGTTCGGTTGCGTGATCTACGAAATGCTCACCGGCACCCGAGCCTTCGCGGGGGACGATGTCGGGCAGGTCCTGGCGTCGATACTCGCGAGGGAGCCTGACTGGACGCGCCTCCCGTCAAGCCTCCCGCCCGGACTCGCGGCACACGTCCGGCGCTGCCTGCACAAGAACCCCAAGCAGCGCATCGGCGACGTCCAGGACGTGCGCCTGGCGCTCGACGGCGCGTTTGAAAGTGGCGTGTCCTCGCCGGCCGTACTGACCCGGTCGCGCGCATTGCGGCGCTTCGCCGCGCCGGTTGCAGGCGGGCTGGTCGTCGCCTTGGTCGCCAGTGCCGTCATGTGGCTGACCCGCCGGACCGACGATGCCGTGCCCCCCCGTGTCTCGCGGCTGCAAATCATTCCGCCGGACTCCGCGGCGCTGACCGTCAACGCCGACTTCCGGAGCCTCGCGATCACCCCGGATGGGACGCGGGTCGTCTACGTGGGAGACGCGGGCAGGCAGCTTTTCATGCGCCCACTGGATGCGCTCGAGTCGACATCCGTCTACACGGGAGCACCGCGCGGCCCATTTATTTCGCCGGACGGCCAGTGGATCGGCTTCGTGGACAACCGCGAGCTGAGGAAGATTCCGATCGGGGGAGGTGTGGCGGCTACGCTCGCGACGCTCGATGCGCCGACGTATCGCGGTGCCGCGTGGGGGCCGGACGACGCCATCGTGTTCGCGACCACGAACCCGCAAACGGGTCTGCAGCGCGTGTCGGCACAAGGTGGGCCGATTACGATTCTGACGCGACCCGATCATGCGCGAGGCGAAGCCGATCATGTATGGCCGGAGTGGCTGCCGGACGGGCGCGGCGCGCTGTTCACCATTACCTCTGTTGCCGGAAAGCTCGAGAGAGCCCAACTGAGCGCCTTGAATCTCACGACCGGAGCGCGGACCGTACTGCCGGGCGGCGGCGCTCCTGTTCACTACGTGTCGACCGGTCATCTCGTCTACGCGACACGTGGCACCTTGTGGGCGCTGCCGTTCGATCCGGCGCGTCCCGAGGCGCCGAGCACACCCGTTGCTGTCGTGCGTGACGTCGTGACGAGCGACTCGGGCGTGGTCGATGCGGTGGTGGCGGCGAACGGCACGCTCGCCTATGTCGCCGGTGGCGCGATCACCCAGTCGACACGCACGCTGGTGTGGGTGGATCGGCAAGGCCGGGAGACGGCGATTTCGGTGCCCCCCCGCGCCTACGTCCACCCTCGACTCTCACCGGATGGCACGCGCGTCGCGGTCTTCGTTGCCGATCAGGAGCTCGATCTCTGGATGTCGGATCTGAAGCTGGCAACGCTGAGCCGGCTGACGTCTGGCGCCGGTGTCGACACCTATCCGGAATGGACGCCCGACAGCCGGCATTTGATCTTCAGCTCTCAGCGCGCCGGCCCTCTCAATCTCTTCCGGCAGCCATCCGACGCCGACGGGGCGGCCGAGCGGCTGACCGTCAGTGTCAACTCGCAGGATGCGACGAGTGTCACGCCGGATGGGCGGACGTTGATCTTCACGGAAATGACGCCGGACACGGGCGAAGACGTGATGCAAATGCGGCTCGATGGCACGCGGGCGATCACGCCGCTCGTTCGCACGCCATTCGCCGAGCGCAACGGAGTGGTCTCTCGTGATGGACGTTGGCTCGCGTACGAGGCGAACGACTCGGGACGATTCGAAGTCTTCGTGCGGCCATTCCCCAACATCGGCGGCGGTCGTTGGCCGCTCTCGAGCACTGGAGGCACCAGGCCGTTATGGAGCCGTGATGGACGGGAGGTGCTCTACGTGGCCCCGACTGGCGCGATCATGCGCGTTGGAATCTCGACCGGACCCTCGTGGGCGGCAACGACGCCCACGCTCCTGGTCAAAGAGGGGTACGCTACGTTGTCCGCCAATCCTGGGCGCACCTACGACATCTCCGCGGATGGTCTACGGCTTCTCCTGATTAAACCGGCCGCCGCGACCGCACCCTCCTCTCAACGCGCCATCGTTGTCGTCCTGAACTGGGCGGAAGAGCTGAAACGACTTTCCCTCCCGAAATAGCCGCCTCCTCCAAGCTTTTTCCCTTGTAGTTTCACGTTCGGTTCCGCGCTTAACCCTCTTGAGGAGGGTTCGATGCCGTACAGAGCTAGGACTGTCGTCCGGAAGGCGCTGCTGCTCGCACTCGCGGGTGCGCAGTGGAATCCCGCAATCGCAGCCACCACCACCGGTTCGCTCGTCGACGCGATCCGTCGCAACGATCTCGCTGTGGCGAGGCGGGTGAGCGGCACCGAAGTCGTCCGGGAACTCGACGAGACGGGAACCACCCCGCTGATGTACGCCGCTCTCTGCGGTACCCCTGACGTGTTGCGCGTCTTGATCGAGCGCGGGGCTCCAGTCAACGCATCGAACCGGTTTGGCGCGACGGCCCTAATGTGGGCGGCGACGTCTCGCGCCGAGAATCTGACGACCTTGCTCGCACTCGGCGCCGACGTCGATGCGCGCACGAGGAACGGACGGACGGCACTGCTCACCGCCACGCGCTATGGCAACACGGCCGCCATGAGAGCGCTTCTGGCGGCTGGCGCCGACACGGCGGATCCGCAGATGCGCCGAACCCTCCTGACGGCATCGGTCTACTCGACCGATCCGACCGTTCGGGACGTGCTTCGCGAAGCCCGGATAGTGGCCTCCGCTGGCAGCGATCTCACGGGCGCGGTGCTCGATTGGACGCGCGCCGATCGCTCGGCGCTGAACTGGCTGCTGACGTTGGGCGTGAGTCCAATGGAACAGACGCCATTGTTCACGGTCCGATTGCCCACCTTCTTCATGGCGGTCCGGGACGGGCACCTGGATGCTGTACGGGCGTTCGTCGGCGCCGGCGCGGATCCATCGGCCATCGGAATGCGTGGGTGGACAGCGCTGATGCTGGCCGTCTCGGCGCGGCGCCCGAGCATCGAGATGCTGCAGTACCTGCTCGAGCATGGCGGCAACGTCAACGCCACGGACGACGCCGGTCGAACGGTGCTGGACTGGGCATTGACCCGCGGTGAATCCGAAGTCTCGGCCTTTCTTCGCCGGGCAGGCGCGCGCGCCAACGCGGCGGCCACTGCGCCGCCGGTACCGGTCGCGACTCCGCGGGCAATCCTCGACGCGGTCCAGCGTTCGGTCGGGCGGCTACAGCCGGCCGGGCCTGCGTTCAGCGAGTCCACCGGCTGCGTCTCGTGCCATAACCAGAGCGTTCCCGGCATGGCCATCACGCTGGCGCGTGCCCGCGGGGTGAAACTCGATCGGGCCATCGCGTCACATTCCGTTGTCGCCACCGAGGAAAGCACACACAAGTATCGCGACGCGGTACTGACGGGGGATACCGTCGCGAACGTGGCGTTCGTGCCATACGGGCTCCTCGAACGAGTCGAGGCGGGATTGCCAGCCACCGTGGACACCGACGCGATGATCGTCGGGTTGGCCAGCCGGCAGACGGTGGACGGGAGCTGGCAGCCGGTCAATGAGATCCGGCCGCCGATCAACGGCAGTGCCGTCGTCGCGACCGCGCTCTCGATCCGGGCGTTGCGCGCGTTCGCACCGCCCGTACACCGGGCGAGCATGGAGCGAAGGGCTGCGCGCGGCAGGGCGTTCCTCGAGAAGTCGCTTCCGGACGATACCCAGGACCGCGCCTTCAAGTTACTGGGGCTGTTGTGGGCTGGTGCTTCGGCGGGCGGTATCGGAAGCGAAAAAGCGGCCCTGTTCGCTCTGCAGCGGGCCGACGGCGGGTGGGGGCAGTTACCGACGCTGGGGTCGGACGCCTACGCAACCGGTGAGGCGCTCTACGCCTTGCATGCGGCCGGCGTCAGGCCGACCGCTGCAGCCTACAGAAACGGCGTCGAATATCTGTTGCGTACGCAACTGCCGGACGGAACGTGGTTCGTCAGGACGCGCGCGTTCCCGGTTCAGAAATACTTCGAATCCGGCTTTCCACACGGCCCGAGCCAGTTCATTTCGACCGCCGCCACGGGCTGGGCAACGATGGCGCTCGCCTACACTCTCGACGCCCAATATCGACTGCCGTGAACCTTTCGGCTCCCGCTCCGACTTCAGGGTTGAACGGGCGGAGAGAGATGCATCCGTAGTGACGCTCCTCTCCGTGCGGCTGCTGATGCGTTGGCAGCGGACGCTCGCGCGGCTCATCGAGCGGCGTCGTATGTTGGAACAGTCCGAATCGAGGTCTCGATGATGTGCGTTCCGAGGATTTTTATACTGGTCCCGCTGTTTCTGTTCGCTGCCGATCCGAGGGCCGGTTGGGCACAGGTGGTCTCGCAACAGGACGAGACCGTCACCGCCGCCGATGGCACCGCCTTTCTCGTCACGTCGGCCGTCGTTCGCGTTCCCGAGCTGCGCACGGGCGCACTCACGACCGGCACCATCGACCTCGCCATGGTTCGGGCTCGCCGCGCATCGGCTGCGCGGTCAGCGTCGGCGCACGTGATACTCGCCGGCGGGCCCGGCGAGTCGGGAGTGAACCTCGTCCTCGGCCTGATCCGGCAGGGGGGAGCCGCCATTGCGGATCTGATCGACGGCGACATCATCGGCATCGATCAGCGAGGCACGGGCAAGTCTTCGCCCGGGCTGGCGTCGGCGGTCCGATATGGACTTCCGCAGGACCGGCCCGGATCTCCCGAGGCCTGGCGTCCATTCATCGAACGCGCGATTCGGTCCGTTCGGGACGATCTTGCCGGCCGCGGCATACGCCTCGACGCCTACAACACCCGCGAGAGTGCGGACGATGTGGATGCGGTGCGCCGGGCGCTGGGCTACGAACGCGTCACGTTGTGGGGGCGCAGCTACGGGTCGCATCTCGCCCTGGCCACGCTTCGCCGCCACCCGCAGGCAGTCCAGCGACTCGTGCTCGTCGGCCCGGAAGGCCCGGACCACACGTGGAAGCTGCCAGGCTTGACCGATGCGGTGATCGGGCGCATTGCCGAGCGAGCCGGGCAGCTCGATCTGCCAGACCTGATGCGGTCTGTCATCACTCGACTGACCGCATCGCCCGCATCGGTCACGATCGCGCACCCGGTGACGCATCAACCCATCACGGTGGTAGTCGGCGGATTCGATCTGCAGTGGGTCACGGCGCAGGCGCTTGGCGATCCGCGTACCCTTCGTACGCTGCCAGCGGCGTATCGCCAGATGGCCGCGGGCGACTACGCGAACATGGCGTCGATTGTCTTCGCGATGCGCGAGAGGCTGGGAGTCGAGACGGCAATGAAACACGCCATGGATCTCGGCTCGGGCGCCAGCATCGGCCGCCGGGCGCGGATCGAGCTCGAGGCGCGGACCGCGGTGCTTGGCAGCGCGATCAACTTTCCCGGGATGTTGCTCGCAGAGGCGTGGGGAGTGAAGCCGCTCGACGATGAGTTCCGCGAACCGGTTCATAGCGCCGTTCCGGTGCTCATCCTGGCCGGCGATCTGGATCCGCGGACGCCGGTCGAGAACGGCCGCGAGATTGTGTCGACGCTGCCCAATGGGCAACTGGTCGTTGTCGAGAACGCGACGCATCAGTTCGACGTCTTCGGATCCAGCACCATCCGTGCGCTGCTGCGCCGATTCCTCGCGGGAGAACGGGTGGACAACGAACGTGTCGTGCTGACCGCACTGACTTTCCAGTGACGTTGAGGTGACGATGGTCAGTTCGGTGATCGTACCGCGCTTGCTGCGCGCGGTGCGTGGGTTCGATCGTCATCGACGATCGGCTGACGGCGGAGCCTCCGCACGAGTCGCAAAGCTCCAGTGGCTTTTTGCCCGCTCGATGATGCTGTCGAGGTCCTCAGCCAGCAGGTAACGCCTTCGAATCAAATCCATCGCCGAACTTCGGATTCGTTGCAAGTACTCGTCGACGCCTCGATAGCGCTCCTCGAGCGACGAGCGCGGATCACCACTGGCTCGCTGCGCCGCTCTGGTGGGGGCGAACGGAATATACGACCCCAGGAGTTGGTAGATGTCCTGCGGGTTGCCGACCGATGGATCGCGAAAGTTCCAACCCGTGGTGGTGCCCAGCGGCACCGCGAGCTCCGGGTCGCGAACCCGGCGAGCTCATTTCCATCGCGATCGACGCCCAAATGTCCCCATTGGCACGGGCGTGGCTCGCGGTGGAGCTCAGCAACTCACGTGGACCGTAGTTCCA
>JBDTSX010000139.1:0-9309 GCA_039930925.1 Acidobacteriota bacterium
AACTTCGCGCGAACCGGCAAACGCTCGGGCGCCTGGGCCTCGGCGTACCGCGTGCAACACCGGCTTCGCCCCGGCGTCACCGCGATCGCATCGAACAACAACAACTTCGTGAAAGCCGCCGCCGGCGATCCCACACTGATCTCGCTCGACGACGGGATGACCCTGTTTCACGAGTTCGGACACGCGCTGCATGGGCTGCTCCAGGACGTCACGTATCCAGGGCTGTCGAGCACACCGCGTGACTTCGTCGAATATCCCTCTCAAGTGAACGAGCGCTGGCTGCTGACGCGCGAGTTGCTGGACCGGTTCGCGCGGCACTACCGGACCGGCGAGGCCATTCCGCAGGCGTTGGTGGACAAGATCGGGCAATCAGAGAAGTTCAACCAGGGTTATGCGACCGTCGAGTACCTGTCGGCCGCCATTCTCGACCTGGAGATGCACACCCGCCCCGGCGGCGCAATCGATCCGGGCGGGTTCGAGCGCGAGGAGCTCGCCCGCATCGGGATGCCGCGCGAGATCGCGCTGCGGCATCGGCTGACCCACTTCGATCACCTGTTCGGCAGCGATGCGTATTCCGCCGGCTACTACAGCTATCTGTGGTCGGACGTCATGGCGGCGGACACCTGGCAGGCATTCATCGAAGCGGGCGGGCCGTGGGACAAGGAGCTCGCCGGCCGCATGCGCGAGCACATCCTGTCGAACGGGAATACGACTGATCGCGCCGACGCCTACCGATTGTTCCGCGGCCGCGACCCGGAAGTCCGGGCCCTGCTCCAGAAGCGCGGCTTCCCCGTGGATCAATGACACGGCGTCGGCGGGACACGCGCCGCATCTCCGCGCGCGTGCCGGTTCCGCCGTCAGCCGGTCGCGTCAACGGGCCGGCCCATCCTGTCGAAAATCCCGCTTCTCATTCGACTACCCATCGAAGCCCAATCAGGGCGCTTTGCCCCGGCGGCCGCGTCATCGCGAGGCCGGGTGCCAACACCATCGGGATGGAGCAGAACTGTGAAATACATGTTGATGATGCATGCGCCGCGGGCGGGCTGGGCCAACGCGGGGATTGGGACGTGGCCGCCAGAGGACTTCAAGGCCCACATCGGCTTCATGATGCGCTTCAACGCCGAGCTCAAAGAGGCCGGCCAGCTCGTCGGAGCCGAAGGGCTGGCGGGACCGGAGGCGGCCAGAGTGGTGCGCGCGCAGTCGAACGGCGAGCCAGCGGTGACGGACGGTCCGTTCGCCGAGACCAAGGAATTTCTGGCCGGTTACTGGATCGTGAAGGTGGACAGCACCGAAGAGGCTTACGCGATCGCCGCGCGCGCGTCCGCGGCGCCCGGAAAGGGTGGGGTGCCATTGAACATGGCCATCGAAGTGCGGCAGGTGATGCGCGCGCCGCCGGTGGACGCGTAGCGCCGGCCCGTCGTCACTGTGCCCACTGCGCCTTGAACGCGTCCCACTCGGCGGCCATGCCCGCGAGCACCTGGGCGTGGTCGCGGACGGCCAGGCGCACCGCGCGATCGGGAAGGATCCCCTCGATCACCAGGCGATCGAGATCGCCGCGCAGCGCCGCGCCGCGATCGCGCGAGAACACCGCGCGTAACCATCCGGCGGTGGCCTCGTTCAGCGCACCCTCCAGATCGCCGGCCCCGCGGGCCGCGGCCGCCACCCAGTAGCCGGCGGGAATCGATCCAGGGTCTTTGACGATCTCGGCGGCCATGCGCGTGCGGAGACGCTGATAGAGATCCGTCCGCTCGGCGGGCGGACGGCTCTGGGCCTGGCGGTCCAGCGCGCTGCCCCACCAGTCGAGCACCCGCTCGTGCGCGAGCGGGCCCAGCACGGCCGAGGCGTCCAGCACGATCTCGAAGAGCGGAACCGCGGCGCCGAAGCGATCCTCGAGATACAGCGCTTCGCCGAGGCCAATCGTCAGCTCGACGCGCTCGCGCGGCTCGAGGGGTCGCGCATCGACGGCGCGCAGCGAGGCGATCGCGTCCGAGAGATCAGTGCTGGACGACGAACTGCGGTATCGCTCGAGCTGCACCCGTCCAAGCACCAGTTGCGCGCTGTCGGCCGTGGCCGGCGTCCGGGCCGCTTCGCGCGCGGCGCGTTCAGCGGCTTCGAACTGGCCTTGGTTGTACAGACGCCGTGCTTCGGAGAGCGCGTCGGCGGCATGCAGGGGGGCGGCGAGCAGCAGAGCCGCCGCCAAGGCGAACAGCGGGCGCATCCGGCAATCCTAACATACGTCCAGTGGCCCCTAAACGACTGAGAATCAGTAAGTTACTCCTGCTCTGTTCCGTTATGATGCTATAATTCGGTTCGATGGCGGAGCCGACCATCGTCCCTCGATCGCAACACGCGATCTCTCGCCGCGACGTCGATCCCGACGCGCTGAAAGTCCTATATCGGTTGCACGAGCACAGCTACATTGCCTATCTGGTCGGGGGCAGTGTGCGGGACCTTCTGCTCCAACGCCGGCCCAAGGACTTCGACGTCGGCACCTCGGCCCATCCGCACCAGATCAAGAAGCTGTTCCGCAACTGCTGGATCATCGGCCGCCGGTTCCGGCTCGCGCACGTCAAATACGGGACGAAAACGATCGAAGTGGCGACGTTTCGGCAGAACGTGACCGCCTCGACGCTGACCCCGGAAGCCGAAGCCGCACTGGCGGGCCCCGCCGACATCGTCGCGCCGGGCGAGGCGCTGCCGCCCGAGGAGGAGCGGCGCCAGCAGCGGCGGCGGGTGGAAGATCACCTCATCCAGCGCGACAACACCTACGGCACACCGGAGGAAGACGCGTTCCGCCGGGATTTCACGGTGAACGCGCTCTTCTACGACATCGGCACCTTTTCGATCATCGACTACGTCGGCGGACTGACCGATCTCGACGCGCGGCTGATTCGCTGCATCGGCGACCCCGACGTGCGGTTCCTCGAGGATCCGGTGCGCATGTTGCGGGCGGTGGTGCTGGCGGCGCGCCTGCAGTTCACGATTGACGAGCCGGTCCTCGACGCAATCTCCACGCACGCGCACGAGATCTCGAACAGCGCGCCGGCGCGGCTGGTCGAGGAGTTCTACAAGATCCTGCGTTCAGGGCACGCCGAGGAAGCCTTCCGGCAATTGCGCGCGACCGGATTGCTGAAGGAAATCACGCCGGAACTGGCGGCGGCCGGCGATCCGCTGTGGCGATCGGTTGCTGCGATCGATCGGTATCGCGCCCGGTTCGAAGGAGCGCCAGACTCGATGACCAACGCCATCCTGGCGGGGACACTGCTCCACCCGCTCGGCCTGGTCAACAAGCGCCGTTTCACCGCCGACGCGCTCGAGCGCCGGGTCGAACTGGGGATGCTGCCGATGGCCCGCCGCGACATCGAGCGACTGCAGCAGGTCCTCGCGATCCAGCCGCGCCTGCTCGACCTGCAGGCGCCGCCGCGCACGCAGCGATCGCTCCTGCACCGGGTCGTGCTGAACGAGGCGATCACCTGGCTGGAAATTCACGGGGATCGTCCCGACATCGTCGCCCACTGGCGCGCGCTGCAGGCGGAGCCGTCGGAACAGCCGCCCCTCCCCGCTGACGAAGCCGTTCATCCCGCGTATCCGGTCCGGCGACGCCGCCGGCGACGCCGCCGCGGCGCGCCCTGGGCGGCGGGGTAGGTTCGAATAGTCGCTAGCCGCTCGTCGTTGGCCGGGAGTCGCTAGTCAGGAGCGACTGTCCCGGCCACAAACTTATATCCCACGCCGCGGACCGTCAGCACGTGCTGCGGCCGGCCGGGCTCCTTCTCGATATACCGGCGCAGCCGCACGATGAAGTTGTCGATCGCGCGCGTGTCGGTGTCCTCGTGCAGGCCCCAGACATCTTCGAGCATCGCCTTCCGGGAGACGGCTCGCCCCTCGTGCTCGATCAGGTAGCGCAGCAGATTGGCTTCCATCAGCGTCAAGGGCAGCGTGCGCTCGCCGACGCGTAATTCGAGCGCGTCGAAGTCGATGGTCTTCCCGGCGAAGCTGTAGAGATCCTGGGCCTGGCGGATCCATTCCGATCGCCGCAGGAGCCCGCCGATCCGCGCGAGGAGAATCGCGAGCTCGGTCGGCTTGGGGAGGTAGTCGTCCGCGCCCGCCGAAAACCCCTTCAACACGTCCTCAGGGCGGCTGCGGGCGGTCAGCATCAGCACCGGCACGAACTGCCTGGCGGCGCGCAGCTCGGCGACGACGGCGAACCCGTCCTTGCCCGGCAGCATCACGTCGAGGACCACGAGGTCGAAGCGGCTCGCCTCGCCGTCGAGTAGCCGCTCGAGTGCCGCCTCCCCGGTATCGACGACCTCGGCCTCGAAGCCCTCCGCCTCGAGGTTGAAGCGCAGCCCCTCGGCGAGGTGGAGCTCGTCTTCGACGATGAGGACGCGTTGCATCTCAGGCGCCCGGCGCCTTCGGCAGGAGGAGGGTGAGGGTGCTGCCCTGACCGGGGCCCGGGCTCTCGGCGAAGGCGCGGCCGCCGTGGTTCTTCGCCACCGACCGGACGATGAACAGACCGAGGCCGCTCCCCTTCGTCCGGACGGCGGCGGTAGCCGGCGTGCGGTAGAAGCGGCGGAAGATGCGCTTCAATTCGACGGCGGAAATCCCGATGCCGGTATCCGAGACACGTACTGCGACCCGGTCCTGTTGCATCTCCTCCAGCAGCACGCGAATGTTGATCTGCGCCGGCGAATATTTCACGGCATTGTCAATCAGGTTCCACACGGCGGCCTTCAGCTCCTCCGGCTCACCGAGCACGACGGCTGCCCCGGCCCGGGTGCGATCCTCGAAGGTCAGTATCTCGCCATCGAAGTGGAACCGGGTCCGCGCCAGCTGGACGCATTCGCCGACGATGGCGGTGAGATCGACGCGTCCGCGCGCCGCCCGGCGGAACCGGGACCGCGCGCTGCCCGCGCGCAGCACCTGCTCGATCGTCTGGAGCAGCCGATCGCTGTCCTCGAGCATGATGCGGTAGAACTCGCGCCGCTTTTCGGGCTCGAGCTCGCGCGTCTGCAGCGTCTGCAGGAACAGCCGGATCGAGGCGACCGGGGTCTTCAACTCGTGGGTGACGGCGTTGAGGAAGGAATCCTGCTGCTCGTTCCGGCGAATCTCCCGCACCAGGAAGATCGTGTTCAGGACCATGCCGGCGATGATCAGCAGAAAGAAGACGACGCCGAGGATCGCGAGGACCCCCAGCTTCCAGTTGAGGAGGATCCAGCTGACATTGAGCGTGACGGCAATCGCGACGAGGCAGATGCCGAAGACGGTGAAGAAAATCACCGAGCGCCGGCGGCCCGCAATCATAGGAAGAGAATACTAGGAGCGGAGCCCCCGGCGCGATGAAAAGGAGACCGGCCGCCCCGTGTCAGGCGGCTTCTTCGACCGGCAGCCGGGCGGCGACTTTCGCGACCTTCAGGTCCCAGACCAGGCCGATCGCGTTGAAGAACTTGAGGGTGATCCAGCTGATGTCGAACTCGTACCAGGCCAGGCCGTGACGCGCTGACACCGGGTGCGCGTGATGGTTATTGTGCCAGCCCTCGCCGAACGTCAGCAGCGCCACCCACCAGCTGTTGCGCGAATCGTCGCGCGTCTTGAACCGGCGCGTGCCCCACATGTGGGTCGCCGAGTTCACCAGCCAGGTGCCGTGCAGGCCGACCACGGCGCGCAGGAAGATGCCCCAAAGTGCCATCGGCCATCCGCCGACGGCGAGCAGGATCAGACCGACCGTCACGAGGGGTACGAAGTGATAGGTGTTCAGCCAGCGGTAGAACGGGTCCGCCGCCAGGTCCGGCGCATACTTCGCCATCAGCGCGGTGTTGTTGTGGTGGGTGTCGCCGAACAGGATCCAGCCCATATGGGCCCAGAACCCGCCGTCGCGCGGAGTGTGCGGGTCGCCGTCGTGGTCCGAGTGCTTGTGGTGCACGCGGTGCGTGGCGACCCAGAAAATCGGCCCGCCTTCGAGCGTCAACGTGCCGCACACCGCCAGGAAGTATTCGAACGCCTTCGAGGTCTTGTACCCGCGATGGGTGTGGAGCCGGTGATAGCCAAGGCTGATCCCGAACCCCACCGCCATCCAGTGCAGAAACAGCGCGACCATGAGATTGGTCCAGCTGAAGTAGAACAACGCGACGACGGCCAATATGTGAAAAATGACCATCACGCCGGCGGTCAGCCAGTTGACGGTCGAATACGAGTAATCAGGTCGGACGGTTACGGTCTGTGTGCTCACTCAAGCTCCTCGGCGACGGGGTGAGCGTCTACACTAGCAGGTTCTCCCAACCCGCTTTGTAAGACTTCTGTATCCCTCCAACTGCCTGCGTACGCGGCACTTCAGCCGTTACGTTTCTCGAACTCGCGCATGAATTGCACCAGCGCGTCGACCCCCTCCTCCGGGAACGCGTTGTAGATCGACGCCCGCATGCCTCCGACTGAACGATGGCCCTTCAGCCCGTCGAGCCCAGCGGCCGTCGCCTCCCTGGCAAACTTCTTCTCCAGCTCTTCGCTCGGCAGCCGGAAGGTGATGTTCATCCGCGAGCGGCTGTCCTGGCGAGCGTGCCCCCGGTAGAACTCGGTGCGGTCGATTTCGGCGTACAGCTTGTCGGACTTGCGCGAATTCTGCGCGTCGACGGCGGCGAGCCCGCCGCGCTTCAGCAGCCACGCCAGCACCAGCCGCATCACATAAATCGCGAACACCGGCGGGGTGTTGTACATCGATTTGTTTTCGACGTGCACCCCATACTGCAGCATCGTCGCCAGCGTCTTCGGCGTGCGCGAGAGCATGTCGTTGCGGACAATCGCGAGGGTGACGCCGGCCGGCGCGAGGTTCTTCTGGGCGCCGGCGTAGATCAGCGCGAACTTCGAGACGTCGAACGGGCCGCTGCAGATGTCCGATGACATGTCGGCGACGAGCGGCACCTCGCCGGTGTCGGGGACATAGTGAAACTCGGTGCCGAAGATGGTGTTGTTGGTGGTGTAGTGGACATAGGCGGCGGCGGGATCCAGCGTCAGCTCCGCCTGCGATGGGACGCCGGTGAAATTGTCCGACTCGGCGCTCGCGGCAATCTTCACTCCGCCGACCCGCTTGGCCTCCTTGACCGCCTTCTGCGACCAGGCGCCGGTCACGACATAGTCGGCCGAGCGATCCGCCGCCAGCAGGTTCATCGGAACCATCGAAAACTGGAGGCTGGCGCCCCCCTGGAGAAAGAGGACGTGATAATTCTCCGGGATGCCGGCAAGCGTTCGCAGATCCGCCTCGCAGCCCGCCAGGATTTCCTCGAACGGCTTCGAGCGGTGGCTGACCTCGAGAATCGACATGCCGACGCCGGGCAACGACAGGAGATCCTGCTGCGCCTGTTGCAGCACTTCGAGCGGCAGAACCGCGGGCCCGGCCGAGAAATTGAGAATACGATTCACGGTTGTCATCAAAAAAACCTTTACTGAATGAATACCTAGAGTTGCACGACTTGCAGGTCGAGGATGTCGCTGTTCTCCGCCTTGATCCGCGCGCACACGGCGGCTGACGGAAGCCCATCGAGGTTGATCCGCGCGACCGCCGCCTCGGCCCCTTCGAAGACGATGTTCTCGGTCTCCTGGACGTTGAGGTTGTCCTGCCGCAGGTGATCGAACACATGGGCGAGGACGCCGGGACGGTCCCGGTGCCGCACCACGAGCATGTGCGTGGCCGGGGTCCGCGTCGCCAGGTTCACCACGTTCGGCACTCTGCCGGTTTCCTTGTAGCTCCGCACGATGCGGACCGTTTCCGCGGCAATGGCTTCCTGTGCCTGGTCGGTGGACCCGCCGATGTGATGCGTGCCGTAGACCAGCGGCAGCGCAAGCAGATCGTCACTGAAATCCGCGGTCGCGGACGCCGGCTCGTTCGCAAAGACGTCGAGGCCGACCCGGAGCGACTTCTCGCGAACGGCAGCCCCGAGCGCTGCGTGATCGATGACGTCACCCCGGGCGGTATTGACGATCATCGTCCCGGGCTTCACGCGATCGAGCAGCGCCGCGTTGACCATGCTTTTCGTTTCAGGCCCGAGCGCGACGTGCAGGCTGAGGATGTCGGCGCGCGCGGCCACCTCGCCCGGGCTCGGCGCCAGATCGATCCGTACCGTGCGCAGCGCCGGCTCGATCCCGAGATCCCGCGCCTCCTGCTCCAGCATCGGCCGGTCCTGGCCCGCGTAACGGCGGCTCCACAGGACGACATTCAGGCCGAACCCCGCCGCCCGCCGGATCACTTCCTGACCGATGGCGCCGACGCCGATCAGGCCGATCGTCTTCCCGTACAAGCCCTGCGCCTTCGAGAACTCCTTCTTGTTCCACTTCCCCGCGCGAAGCTCGGCGACGTTGTCCGGCACCCGTCGATCCAATGCGAGGATCAGCGCGAAGACAAGCTCCGCTACCGCAATGGCATTCTTTCCGGGACAGTTCGACACGTAGATGCCGCGCTTCGAGGCGGCCGCGACGTCGATCGTGTTGTAGCCCGCGCCGGCGCGGACAACGAGCGCGAGCCGGCCGGCATCGAGCATCGCCGCGGTCACTTTCGTGCCCCGGACCACCAGCACTTCCGCGGCCGTCGCGGCAATCGCCGACTGCAGCGCCGCGTCCTTCAGGTCCGGCTCGTAGATCACGCGGCAACCGGCGCGTTCGAGCCCCTCGACGCCGCTCTGCTCGAACTTGTCGGCGACGAGGACGTTCATATCAGGTGGATCAGCAGGCCGTCGCGCAGCTTCGGTTCGAACCACGTCGACTTCGGCGGCATGATGCCGCCGGCGTCGGAGATGGCCATCAGGTCGTCGATGTTCACCGGATACATCGAGAACGCCACGGCCGCCTTGCCTGAATCGACCGCCTGTTCGAGGGCCGACGTGCCGCGCGCGCCGCCGATGAAATCGATGCGCTTGTCCGTGCGCACGTCGCCGATCGCGAGCAGCTGCTCGAGCACGCCCCGCTGCAGCCGCGCCACGTCCAGGGCGTTCGCGCGCGACCCGTCCTCCGGAACGATGCCGCTGATGTCGAGCGTGTACCATCGGCCGTCCAGGTACATGGAGACGTCGCCGGGCTGACGCGGCGTCGGCGGCCCCTCCGTCACGGTCAGCCGCTCTCGCAACGCCTCCAGGAAAGTCTCCGGCGTGCGCCCGGCGAGGTCCTTCACGGTCCGGTTGTAGGGAAGGATCTGCATCTGATCGTCAGGAAAGGCGACCGCGATGAAAGTGTCGGCCTCGGCGCCGGCGGCATCGCCGTCGCGGCTGCGCAACTCGGCCCGAGCCCGCGCCGCGCTCGCCGCCCGATGGTGCCCGTCGGCGATGTAGA
>JBDTSX010000140.1:0-9302 GCA_039930925.1 Acidobacteriota bacterium
GTTCCACGTCCACTACAAGCCGCTCTGGGCAGCCATCGGCGAGCCAGACAACCGGCGGAGGCGCAGGGAGGGACCAGTGGGTCTTCCCCGAGCGGAAACGGCTCGCCGAACCCGGCGCTGGCCCTGCCAGTGACCGCTACGTGAAGGCATCGAGTGCCTTCCGCACGCCGAGGTATCGGGCTCTGTACCGCCAGTGGCTGGAGGACCCGAAGAACACGCTCTGGATGGCCGGCTCGCCCATCGTCGCTGACGCCGTCGACCGCGGCCATGGCGAAGTCGAGTGCGTCGAGCTGTCACGCCAGTACCTTCATCTCTCTCCCCTGGTTGACGTCGCGTGACACCAAGAACAAGATACTTGGCTGGGAGGCAGGGATTCGAGCCCGCTCGCGGCGAGCGCAGCGAGTCGCGGCGTGCCTGAAACGGCGGCCGAGCCACGAATGAGGCCGAAGGCCGAAATGAAGTGGCTGGGAGGCAGGGATTCGAACCCCGATACCACGAGTCAGAGCTGCCGCCGTCAGCCGTCGGCCAGACTGTTTCGCCTCCGGTCATGCTGGTATCATCCACCGGGCAATGATGGCCAGCGCAACCTACCTGTACTGCATCGTGCACGCGCAGCGTGCGCCCCGAGCGGGACGCGCGCCGAAGGGGCTGGCTGGAGCCACGCGACCCTCCTTGCTCGAGGTCGACACGTCGTTGTGGATCGTGGTTGCCGCGGTGCCGCTCGCCACGTATGGTCCGGAGCCGCTCGAAACGGCGCTGCGCGACATGTCGTGGGTGGCGGACGTGGCGGTGGCGCACGAAGCGGTCGTCGAGCACTTCGCCCGTCAGCCAGACGTCACCGTGATCCCGATGAAGCTGTTCACGATGTTCTCGAGTCCAGAGCGCGCGGTTCAGGAGACACGTTCGCAACGCCGCGGTCTGAAGCCGGTGCTGATGCGGATTGCCGGGTGTGAAGAATGGGGCGTGCGGATGATCAGGACGATCCCTGCCGCCTCGCGCCGCCGGGCGGGGGCCGCGGCCGGTGCGGCGCCGGTGAAAGCCGGTTCTGGCGCAGCATTTCTTGCCGCCAAGAAACAGGCGCGCGACGATGCGCGGGATGCGGTTCGGGCGGCCGCGGTCGCCGCTGACACCGTGTTCGAGACGCTCACTGCGGTCGCGCGTGACGCGCGCAGGCGCACCGATGCGCCAGAGGGAACCACCTCGCCGCCGGTCCTGGACGCGGCCTTCCTGGTCCCGATTGCCGGGCGCGCGCGGTTTCGCTCGGCAGCAAGGCGCCTCGCCGCGGGAAGCACCGGAGCGGGGACGGAGCTGACGCTGACCGGGCCGTGGCCCGCCTACAACTTCGTGCACGGCGAGGTCGGCTGATGCCGATCCGACGACCTCGCCAATCGACCGTTCCCGCCGCCAGGCCGCGCCAGCGCGCCAGCACGCCGCCGCCGCCCAAGACGTCGCGCCCTTCGTTCGTGCGACCGCCGGTGGCGCCGCCCGCTCGCCGACGCGAGGTCGCTCGAATCATCGATCAATCGGAGACGTCGCTCGTGGACGTCATCGACAACCTGCTCAACCGCGGCGTCGTGCTGAACGCCGATCTGATCCTCGCGCTGGCTGACGTCGATCTCGTCTACGTCCGCCTGTCGGCGTTGCTGTGCGCGGCCGATCGGGTCCTTCCGCCTGTGGCGAGATGACCAGCCTGAATGTGTTTGCGCTGACCGGCGCAGCGGCGGAGCCCTTCGTCGAGGCCGGACACCGCATCGAGTTCGTGTCGTGCGACACGGTATATGCCGCGGTTGAACGGATCGAGGAACGTCCGGCGCTCTCGGAGGACTCCCTCCGCACCCAGCACGCCATCGTCGCGCAAGTCGCCGAGCGGGTGGACGCGGTGCTGCCGGCGCGATTCGGATCGGTCGTGGACGCCGGCGAGCTCACGCGCCTGGTGGTGCTCCGGCGTGACGCGATCGGCCAGGCGCTGGATCTGGTCCGTGGCCGCGTCCAGATGACCGTGCGCCGGTTCACGAGTCTGGTTCGATCTGCGGCGCCAGCGCTGCCGGTTGCGCGATCAGGATCGATCAGCGGCACCGCTTACCTGCAGGAACGACGGAGCGCTGCCACGCCGGTCCTTTCCTCGGACATCGACGCGATTGCGGCGGCGGTCCGCGGCCTGGTGGCGTCGGAGCGCGCCGAGGCCGGGCACGGACATGTCGCGGCGACGGTGTATCACCTCGTCGATCGCGGGACAGTCGAGGCATACAGCGAGGCCATCCAGGCGCTGCGGTCGCGGATCGGGACCGACACGCTGACGGTCAGCGGACCGTGGCCGCCGTTCGCGTTCGTGCCAGACCTATGGGCGTGAAACGACCGGGACCGCGGCAGGCCAGGCCGCGGGCGCGAACCGTGCGGGCGCTGCCGAAGCGATCGCCGCGCGCGCCGAAGAAGGCACGGACGCCGCGGCTCCAAGCGAAGGTCCCGCCCGAGCCCTTACCACTCGCCAGCCTCGAGGTGCAGGAGATCGAGTCCCTGCGCGCCGAGCTCGATCGGCTCACCGCGAGCTCCTCTCTTCCACGGTGGAACGCGGATCCGGAGGATGTCCGCCGCTCGGTCGCCAAGCTCGTGCTCACGCTGGTCGAGTTCATCCGCCAGGTGCTCGAGCGGCAGGCCATCAGGCGGATGGAGGCCGGCACATTGACCGGAGAACAGACCGAATCGGTGGGGCTGGCCTTGATGCGGCTGGAAGAGACGGTGCGCGATCTCGGCGCCCAGTTCGGCCTCGAGCCCGGCGATCTCAAGCTCGACCTCGGTCCGATCGGCAAGTTGCTGTGACGTTCCCGTAGTGTCCGGCTTCAGGGCGTGTGAGTTAGTCCCCGCAGCTTGTCCTTCCGCCTCAAGGCGGAAGCCACGGAATTGGTGAACGCCGCGGAATTGGTGAACGCCACGGAATGGGTGAACGCCACGGAATGGGTGAACGCCAGGGGCTCAGGCGAACGCCACGGGCTCAAAAATGAAATGTTTGTGGCTTCCGCCTTGAGGCGGAAGGACAAGATGTGGGGATTTGTCATAAGGATCTAGTCCGGCCAACCTCGGACCCTACAATTGCGCGTCGAACGCGTAACAGCCTGGGGTGACGAGGACGCGGCGATCCTTCGTGAAGAAGAAGCTGCTCGGCGTGATGATCCCGGCGGCGCGGAACTGGATCGTCCTGCGCTTGTCGCCCGTGCCGTCGTACACGTAGGTGAACGGCGCCATCAGCGAGATCCACAGATTCCCCTCCTGATCCACCGCCGCGGTGCGGATCATCGCCGGCACGATTGGATACTCGGACCCGCTCACCGTCCGGTGCGGCCAGGTCGTCGGCATGCGATCCAGGTACGGGTCGATCTCGGTTCCCTCGATATGCCGTTCGAAGACCAGCTTTCCTGCGGCGTCGTATTTCCGGAACATCGGGATGCCGGACAGGAACACGAAGTAGTAGCCCCCCTTGGGGTTCGGAAGCGCCCACCCCACATTCAACGCGGTGTGGACCGCCGGATCCTTCTCCTGCCCGGTGGCGCGCAGATCCCCGAAGGTCCGCCGCGTCGCGCCGTTGAGCTCGTACTCGGTGACCAGTGCGCCGATTTCCGGCTGGCTCAGAAGGATGCTCGTGCCGGTGTACTTGAGCGAGCCAACGCCGCTGAGGACGAGATCGCCGAGCGTGATTTGCGGCACCGACCGCCCCGGCATCGTGAACCCGCCCATGCTGGAGCCGGCGTCGGTGAAGAACTGGATGCGCTGCTGATTGGCGGGAGCATCGGCGACGACAAACGTGCCCCCCGGCGCCGAGTCGAAGGCGCTCGGACGCAGAATGCGTCCGCTCTCCGACCCGATCTGGACGATCTTGGCCGGCGCGTTCGCGCCGGGGGCGAAGCGGTAGACTGCGTGGGCTCGTCGATCGAAGATCAGGTAATCGCCGGAGGCCGAGAGATGGCATGCGGCCATCTCTTCGAACGCGCCGCCGACATGAGCCGGCAGGGAGCCGACCGAGCGCCGCTCTTCGACCTCTGCCGCGAGGACCCGGGCGAGCGTGACCGCAAGCAGCGCGGCGATCAGGGCGCGGACGAGCATGGAGACTTACGCCGGCGCGGATGTTTCAGCGGAGCGGCCGCCGATCAATACCGCGCGATCTCCTGAATCGCTTTCAGGATGTCGGTCGATTGCGGCAGGATGGCCTCTTCGAGGTCGGGATAGTACGCGACCGGCACATCGAGCGCGGCGACCCGGCGGACCGGCGCGTCGAGCATCTCGAACAGCTGATCGGCGATTCGCGCCGCCAGCTCGGCGCCGAACCCGCACGTCAGCTGGTCTTCGTGCGCGATGATCACCCGGCTCGTCTTCGTCACCGCCGCCGCGATGCCGTCCCAGTCGAATGGCGCGATCGTCCGCAGGTCCACGACCATCACGCTGATGCCGTCCTTCTCCGCCTGCTGCGCGGCGAGCAGCGATCGCTGCACCAGCGCACCCCAGGTGATCACCGCCACGTCGGTGCCTTCCCGGCGGACCTCGCACTTGCCGAACGGCACCATGTAGTCCGGCCCCGGGTAGGCCCCCTTGTTGTAGGTCTGCCGATAGAGATGCTTGTGCTCGAGGAACAGCACCGGGTCATCGCAGCGGATGGCGGTCCGCAGCAGCCCGGCGGCGTCCAGTGCCGTCGACGGATAGGCGATGCGGATTCCAGGACAGTGTGCGAAGATGCTTTCGCCCGACTGGCTGTGGTACGGCGCGCCGCCTCGCAGGTATCCGCCAATCGCGGTGCGAATGACCATCGGGCACGCGAACGTGTTGTTCGAGCGATAGCGCAGCATCGACATCTCGTCGCGCATCTGCATCATCGCCGGCCAGATGTAATCGAAGAACTGGATCTCGACCACCGGCTTGATACCGCGCGTCGCCATGCCGGTGGCGCGGCCGACGATCGCCGCCTCGGCCAGAGGCGAGTTGAAGACGCGCGTGCCGCCATACGCCCGCTGCAGGCCGTGCGTCACCTTGAAGACGCCCCCCTTGCCGGACACCGACTCCAGCGCGCTCTCGCGGCTGCTGTCCGCCACATCTTCACCGAAGAGGACGATGCGGGGGTCGCGGGCCATTTCGTCCTTCAGCGTGCGATTGATCGCGGCGACCATCGTGTCCGGCTTGCCCTGGAGTACCGGGAGCGTGCTGAAGGCATCGGACGTCGGGTCGAGATCCGGCGAGTAGACATACGCCATCACCGTGTCCGGCTTCGGCTTCGGCATGTGAATCGCCCGATCGGCGGCGGCGTTCACCTCGTCCGTCACCTCGCGCAGGATCGCCTCCAACTCCGCCTCGGTCGCGAGCCCTTCGGATTTCAGGAGCTGGGCGAGCCGGGGAATCGGATCGCGCTTCGCATCCAGTGCGCGCTCGGCCGGCGTCCTGTAAAGCCGCTCGTCGTCCGAAAAAGAATGCGAGTAGGGCCGGACCACACGGGCATGGACCAATGCCGGACCCTTCCGTGCGCGCGCATACGCCACCGCGTCTTTCATCGCGCGGTAGCTGGCGACGAAATCCGTGCCGTCGATGCTCTGCACGTGGAGCCCGGGAAACGAGGACACGAGCTTGGAGATATCGCCACCGGCCGTCTGGACCTCGACCGGAACGGAGATCGCGTAGCCGTTGTCTTCGACCACGTAGACCACTGGCAGGCGCCCGAGGCAGGCGGCGTTCAGCGACTCCCAGAACTCTCCCTCGCTGGTGGCCCCTTCGCCGATCGAGAGATAAACCACCTCGTCGCTGTGGAACCGATCGTCGCGGTCTTCGATCTCCGTGATGCGCTCGTAGAGCAGGCCGGCCTCGGCGGCCCCGATCGCCTGGAGACACTGGGTGCCGGTGGGGCTCGAGCCGGATACGACGTGCAGCCCCTTGTGTCCCCAGTGCGACGGCATCTGCCGTCCACCTGAGGCCGGGTCATCGACCGCGCCGACACCTCCCAGGAACATCTCGTATGGGGTGACTCCGATCGCCAGGCAGAGAGCGCGATCGCGGTAGTACGGGTAGAACCAGTCGTAGCCTCCCTTGAGGTTGAGGCCGGCGGCGACGAGGATCGCTTCATGGCCGGCGCCGCTGATCTGAAAGAAGATCAGGCTCTGGTTCTTGAGTTGGATTTCCTTGTCGTCGATGCGGCGCGACAGCACCATCAACCGATAGGCGTGGAGCAGCTCCTGCGCGGTCAGGCCGTAGCTCTCGCTGGTGAGATCCGCCTGGGCGCTCCTGCCGTTGCCGACCGCCGTACTTTTCATGCGCGGGAAGTCCTTTTTGAAGGGCCCGGGGACCTACGACATGTCGTCAGCCAAACAGCGCATTATAACACCCGGCCTTTGATACTCCGGCCGTCGGCGGACTCTGCCGCGCCGCACCGGCACGGTATAATTTCGAGGTGTTGCAATGCCAGGAAAGGCCGCTGACGTGAGTGCACAACCGGTCCGGCTCCATCGATGGGACGAGATCGCGCTCGAGAAGGTGACCGAGATGATCTCCCGCAAGCTGGTTACGGGCGAACGGGAAATGATCGGGCAGGTCTACCTCAAGAAGGGGGCGCTCATCCCCAATCACTCGCACGAAAGCGAGCAGATGACCTACGTCCTGCAAGGTGCGCTCAAATTCCTGATCAACGGGGAAGAGATCACCGTCCGGGAAGGAGAAGTGCTGCACATTCCGTCCTGGGTCGAGCATCAGGCCGAAGCGCTGGACGATACCTTCGAGCTGGATCTCTTCAGCCCGATCCGGCAGGACTGGCTCGATCATACCGACTCCTACTTTCACACCGACGGGACCGAGCGCTGAGCCGGTCCGCTCGACGGCGGATTCCACCCGGGTCCCTCCGCCGCGCACTCTGCGCTGTAACGCACCGCGTGCCACACCAGCAGCGCGCAGTTGGCGAGCGCGACGAGCACCGTCGAATCGATGATCGTCAGGTTCCGCGGCGGTAGCGGGAGTCCGCGGCCGAATCCGAAGAACAGATACAGGTTCAGCGCGAACACGAGGCTCGCGCCGATTACCAGCGGGCGCAGACGCGGCCGCGCCGCGGCCGCCGCCGCCAGCAGCGGAATCGCCAGGTAGAGATGGTTCTCGTGGACCTGCACGCCGAGCACGAAATACGCGTGCACGATGAACGCCGCGCACGCGAGCATGGCGGACGTGTCAGACGACCGTCTCGCGCGCCACAGCGCCCAGGCGGCCGCCCCGCACACCGCCAGCGTGGCCAGGAGCCGCGGGTTCGGGTAACCAAGCTTCACAATCGTCGAGATCCCGAGGATCCGCAGCTTCATCGTCCAGGCGCCCCAGACGCCGAGGTCCTTGACGGCGTACATGGCGCGCATGACGTAGGTGTACAGCCACCAGATGTTGGCCGCATCCGCCGACAGCATGTCGTGCCTCAGGAGCGATCCGACGCCCTGAAGCAGGTTGCGCCACGCGCCCACCACGACGTACGGCAGGAGCGTCACTGCCGACACGGCCGCGGCACCGGCCATTCCAATCGATGCGCGGCGCGCGCGTCCGGCTGCTCCGGCGTTCCAGATCGCGAGCGCCACGACCGGCGCGACGAAGACGGCCTGGGCCTTGGTCAGGCAGGCCGTCGCGAGCAGCGCCCCTGACAGTGCCGGAAAGCCGGACGAGGCGGCGACGATCGCGGACACCGCCGGCAGCGCCATCAGCGGATCCAGATACCCAAGCACCGGGCCGGCAAGGATCATCGCGGGATTGGCCCAGAAGGCGAGGCAGGCCCACTGACCGGCCGACGAGCCGTATCGCCTGCCGATTGCCCGCCAGAGGAGGAAGGCGAGCGCCATCTCGGCGAGGAGCGCCGGGAGCTTGACCGCGACCGTGAGCCAGCGTGTATTCGCGAAGGTTGGAGAGACGGCGCGATACATCGCGCCGGCCGCCGCGAGCTCGGCGAGCGCGATCGGCGGGTAGTCCACCGTGGTGTAGCGCTCACCCCATCGAACCAGACCGCGTTCGGTCGGCTGTCCGCCGACGCCGTACAGCCGCGTGACCCCCTGGGCCAGCGCGCCGTAGCTCCACGTCTTCCAGACCAGAACGTCCTCGGTGCCTTCGAGCGGCAACGCGAGAAGCCGGATCAGCAGGCCGGCGGCACAAACAGAGCGGAAGCGCGCCTGCCCGATGTCAGTGCACCTTGCGGTCCCAGTCCGACCGGCCGCCAGAATACACGTCGAACTTCCGCCGCAGGCGGTTCATCTTCCATTTCAAGTAGCGATACTTGAATTCAGCCGTGATGCTGCCAATGCCCCGCGTGCCGCCGCGTCCGCCGGTCAGATAGAGATACCCGAACAGGATTCCGCCGAGGTGCGCCGCGTGCGCCACGGCCGGCCCGCCGACACTCGTCGCCGAGAGAAACGAGATCGCGCCGATGATGATGACGAAGTACTTCGCCGGGACCGGGAAGAGCAGGAACATCAGGATCGGCCGGTCGGGATAGTAGAGCGCATAGGCCAGCAACAGCCCGTAGAGCGCGCCCGACGCGCCGATCGTGACCGACTGGTAGGTCGCGGCGGTCGCACTGAACGGCAGCAGTGCCACCACGATCGTCGTCAGCGCGGCCCCCACCCCGGTGACGGCGTAGTACTTCAGGAAGAACTGCGTGCCCCAGCGCCGCTCCAGCTCGACCCCGAACATCCAGATCCCCAGCATGTTGAACAGGATGTGGAAGATGCTGCGCGGGTCGTGCAGGAACATGTAGGTGACCGGCTGCCAGATCCACTGGCGCTCGAGCACCACCTTCGGAATGAGTCCGAAGTACTCGACGAGGCGGGGGAACAAGAGGGTGACGACGAAGACGGCGATGTTCACCCCGATGATCCACTTGACTGCGGGCGTCACCGGACCGGGGCCGAAGGAATAGCTCAAGCCGGAGGAGCGTGCGTAGCGGGTCATGTTCCGGAATGCCCAGAGAAACTATCGTACCACAGGGACGAGGACGGTCAGACGTCAGGCGTGACGATCGCCGGCTGGGTGAATGCCGGACGCGCGCGCTTCGGGAGAGGCAATGCGCACGCTGCCGCGGCCAGTGGAATGAACGACAGCGCGACGAGCGTGTGCTCGATGCCGATCCGATCCGCGATCAACCCCACCAACGGAACGATCATCCCGCCGGTGCCCCATCCGAACCCCATCATCAGCGATGACACCGTCGCCACGTTGACCGGAGCAATGGCCTGCCCGAACGTCACATTGACCGGCAGAGTCGATTGGAGGAACAATCCGCCGGCCGCCAGCACGACCACGAACGGCACGCCGCTCAG
>JBDTSX010000141.1:0-9254 GCA_039930925.1 Acidobacteriota bacterium
AGAGTCTCCGCTACGCGATTCGCGGACTGGTGAGGCGCCCCACGTTGGCCGCGGTGGCGATCGTGACGCTGGCGCTCGGCATCGGCGCGAACGCGGCGATCTTCAGCGTCGTCGACGCCGTGCTGCTGCGGCCGCTGCCGTATGCGGATGCCGATCGCATTGTCGTGCCGTGGGAGTTCAGCGCCGACGTGCAGCAGCGGCTCGGCTTCGATCGGCTGCCGTCCTCCGGGGCGGACTTCGTGAATTACCTGGAGCGCAACGTCACGTTCGAGAGTTTCGCGTCGATGCGCAACGAGCAGGTCAACCTGACCGGCGATGGCGAGCCGGAACGGATCGGCGCCGTGCGCGTCAGTTCGCAATTTTTCGACGTGCTGGGCGTGCAGCCGGTGATCGGCCGGCGGTTCACCGCCGGTGACGAGAAGCGTGAGCGGCTGGTCCTGATTGCCGACAGCTTGTGGAAGCGGCGCTTCGGCGGGGATCCGGGCGTCGCCGGCCGCGTGATCTCGTTGAACGGCGAACGGGCCGTCGTGCTCGGCGTGCTGCCTGCGTGGTTTCATTTTCCGGCCGCGGGGGAGCTCCCGGAAAAGTTCGGTTTCTCGCTCAGTCCGGTCGTGTGGTCGCTCGACGTGCTGTCGCCCGAGACAAAACGCAACCGTGGCGGAAAGAGCTTCGCGCTGATCGGGCGGCTGAAGCCCGGCATCAGCGCCGCCGCGGCGCAGGACGATCTCGCCGGGGTCGCCGCGGACATCGCGCGCGAGTCTCCCCGCTCGAACGCGGGTTGGACGGTGCGGGTCATTTCACTCCGGGAGCAGCTGGTCGGCCCGGTCCGGCCGGCCCTCCTGGCGTTGTTGACCGCGGTCGGCTTCGTGCTGCTCATCGCCTGCGCGAACGTCGCGAACCTGCTGCTCGTCCGCGCCTCGGTGCGCCAGCGTGAGCTGTGCGTCCGCTACGCGCTCGGCGCGGCCCGGAGCGACATCATCGCGCAGCAACTGGTCGAGAGTCTGGTGCTGGCGCTGACCGCCGGCCTGGCTGGACTGCTCCTCGCCTGGTGGATGCTCCGCGCACTGCTGGCGATCCTCCCGGCCACGCTGCCGGCGCTCGCGCAATCGGGCCTGGACTGGCACGTCGTGGCGTTCACGTTCCTGTTGTCGATCGTGACCGCGGTCGCATTCGGCGTGGTGCCCGCGTGGTGTTGCAGCCGATATGACACGGCCGATGGGCTGCGAGAGGGGGCGCGCGGCACGGTCGGCGGGCGGAAGGCCTATCGCGCGCGGAACGGACTGGTCATTGCCGAAGTGGCGCTCGCGGTGATGCTCCTGATTGGCGCCGTGCTCCTGATCCAGACGTTCGTCCGGCTGATCGGCGTCGAGACCGGGTTCCGGAGCGACCACGTCCTCACCATGGAGATTGCGCTGCCGAAGGGCGCATACCCGGAGGCCCGCGCCGCCGCCTTCTTCGAGACGCTCGTCAACCGCGTCTCGGGCCTCGCCGGGGTGGAAGCGGCGGCCGTGACGTCGGTCGTCCCGCTTGGCGGCAGCGAGAACCTGGCGCAGGTCACGATCGAAGGGCGGCCCCGGCCGGAGCCCGGCCAGGAGATCATTTCAGACTACCGGGTCGTCACGCCGGGCTACTTCCGCGTGTTGCGCATTCCGCTCGTCGAGGGAGCGCTCCTGCCGCCGCAGACGCGCGCCGACGGCACGCTGCTCGCCACGATCAACGAAACGATGGCACGCACCTGGTGGCACGGAGAGAGCGCCCTCGGCCGCCGCCTGAAGCTCGCGAGCTACGATCAGGCCGGGCCGTGGTACACGGTCAGCGGCGTCGTCGGCGACACGCGGCACACCGGACTCGACAGCGGTCTCCGGCCTCAGGTGTACGTGCACCACGTTCAGGACCCGAGCGAGCAGATGTCGGTGCTGCTGCGCACCACCGGCGATCCGATGGCCTTCGCGGCATCGGCGCGGGCGGCGGTGTCCGAGATCGACCCGAACCAGCCGGTTGCGCGCGTGCGGACGATGGAGGAAGTCGTGAGGACGTCGGCTTCGACCCGCCGCTTTCCGATGTTCCTGATCGGCGTCTTCGCGGCGCTGGCGGTCACGCTCGCGGTCGTGGGTCTCTATGCGGTGGTGTCGTTCTCGGTGGCGGAGCGGATCCAGGAAATGGGCGTGCGGCTCGCGCTTGGCGCGCGCCCCGCGAACCTGTTGACGCTGGTCCTGTCGGACGGCCTCAAGCTGGTTGGAACGGGGGTGACGGTCGGCCTCGGCGGCGCCTTCGCGCTGACGGGCCTGCTCGAGCCGCTGCTGTTTGGCATCACTGCTCGCGATGCCACGACCTTCATCCTGGCGCCGTTGATTCTGTTCGTGGCCGGACTGGTCGGCTGTGTCGCGCCGGCGCGGCGCGCGATGCGGATCGATCCGGCGAGCGCGCTGCGATCGGAATAGGACGCGCGGCGCTGCGGCGGAGCGCTCGCTCATGACACAATCAGAGCGGAGGTGACATGGTGAGCGGCGGAATCATCAGAGAAATCGTGCTGCACGGGGGCACGGACGAACGGTTCGATCGCTCGGTCGGTCTGACGCGGCAACTGATCGAGACGTTTCGCGCGCGGCTGCACGTCGTCTATACCGTCGAGGATCCGCTGGGCGCCGGGTGGACGGCGGAGATCAGCCCGGAACGGCTGCCGGAGCTCCATCAGGCAATGCAGGATGAAGCGCGGGAGCGGCTCTCGCGGCTGATTTCGCTGGAGGGGCAGGAGCACCTCGGCATCGAGATCGTGATCCTGATAGGTACCGCCGACGTCGAGCTGGTTCGCTACGTCAACGAGAACGCGATCGATCTGGCGATCGTCCACGCGCACACCGCGGAATCGACGGGCACCGATGTCGCCGGCGCGCTGCTCGAACACGGACGCTGCGCCGTGCTCGTCCTTCGCTAGCGGCTTCATGATTCCGACTGACCTGCTGGTGTCGGCATACGCCAGCGGCTGGTTCCCGATGGCGGTCGATGTCGGCGACATCCGGTGGTACTCGCCGGATCCGCGCGGCATCATCCCGCTTGACCGATTCCACGTGCCGTCACGGCTGGCGCGGGTCGTGCGCGAGGGGACGTTCCGGATCGAGATCGATCGGGATTTCGAGGCCGTCATTCGCGCCTGCGCCGAAGCGGACCGTGATGACGACGACCCCGGGACGTGGATCGACGACGTGATCATCGACAGCTACTGTGCGATGCACCGGGCCGGGCTGGCGCATTCCGTGGAAGCCTGGCAGGAGGATCGGCTGGTCGGCGGCCTCTACGGCGTCGCGCTGGGAGGCGCGTTCTTCGGCGAGTCGATGTTTCACTACGTCACCGACGCGTCCAAGGTCGCGCTCGTGGCGCTGGTCGATCGCGTGCGCAGCCAGGGGTTTCGGCTGCTCGACATCCAGTGGGTCACCCCGCACCTGACGCAGTTCGCGGCGGCGGAGGTCCCGCGCCGCACGTATTTGAAGATGCTCGAAGAAGCGCTGGCGATCGACGCGGAGTTCGTCGCGACTGAAGACTGACCTGACGACTCAAGACCGAACCACTGGCGACGACCGACTAATGAACAGTGTAGGGCTCACTGAGCGTGAACGGGGCGATCTTCGCGTCGAAGCGGTCGCCGCCGTGCGCAATCATCTGGTAGGTCCCTTCCATGACGCCGAAGGGCGTGGACAGCGGACAGCCGGACGTGTACTCGAACGCGTCGCCCGGCTTCAGCGTCGGCTGCTTGCCGACGACCCCGGGGCCCTTCACTTCTTCGATGCGTCCCGTGCCGTCGGTGATCATCCAGTGGCGGGTCAGCAGCTGGACTGTCTCGGTCCCTTCGTTGGCAATCGTGACCGTGTACAGGAAGAACCACTGATTCTTCGAGGGCTCGGACTTATCGGGCGCGTACTCCGAATGGACCTTGACGCGGACGCCACGGGTCACTGCTTCCGAATTGAACATGGAATCAATGATGAACGATCCGCGAGGGTCCCGGCAAGCGGCCGCTGATCGCTCGGGCTTGTGCGGGTCGTGCGCACATGTGCGGATCGTCACGAGCGGCAAGGGGTCGAGGTTCTACCTCTGCCGCCGGTCCTTGAGTGATCAGCGCTTTTTGCGCTACCCGCCGCTGCCGGTGCTGGTCTGCACCGGCTATCAGCACGAGGGGAACTCCAATCGGGACAGTCAGGAATGAGCGTCCCGCCGGAGCGAGTCGTGCGGGATGCTAGCATTGAGATCCCACATGCACCGGATCGAGCCTGCCCATCTGAAACCGGGCGTGACCCCGGCGTTGTTGCCCGATCCTCCGAGCCACCCCGCCGCACGCCAGGCCGACGTCGTGATTCGCGGCCAGGCGCTGATCTTCTGGGATCCGATGAGCCTCCCAGGGACGAAGTTCGCGAAGAAGCTGAGTGCCATCGACACGGACCAGATCACGCCGGCGACGGACTGCGTCTCGGAGAGCCTCGACACGCTGGATGAAAAGTGGAAGGCCGGATCGTTTCGGCACCTGATGCCGGACTTCCGCGCCCGGGTGCATCGCGGCGAGAACTTCATCATCGCGGGTGACCGTTTCGCGATCGGGTCGTCGCGCGAGATGAGCCCCGCCGGCCTCAAGGGCGTCGCCGAAGAAGCCGGGCTCGAGATGGTCGTCGTCTGCGGCCAGAACATGGGAGACATCTTCCGGCGCAACAGCTTCAATCTCGGTCTGCATGTCGTGCAGAGCCCCGAGGCGGTTGCCGACGCGCGCGACGGCGACAGCTTCAGCTTCGATCCCGTGACGCGGCGGCTCGTCAACGAGACCCAGGGGAAGACCTACGAGCCGGTGCCGCTCTCGGACAAGGAAGAGGAGATCCGGCGCAGCGGCGGGATTTTCGCCGTCGGGCGGCGGGAGTTCCGCGCCTCGGTGCTGGCGACGCCGTCGCTCGAGTGGCCGACCGATGCCGAGGCGCGGCGGCTGACGACCACCGAGCAGATCCTCTGGGCGCACCGTGTCGACAAGTCCCTGCGCGCGCGCGATCTGAAGCCCGGGATGACGCTGCGGGTCTATGCCGACCTGCTGCCGGCGTCCGACGGCACCGCCCCGTTCGCGATCCATACCTTCAACCAGATCACCGGCGGCCAGACGATCGATCCGCGCCAGGCGGCGATCGCCAACGACCATTTCGTGTTCACCGGCCTCGACGCCGACGACAAGCAGACCGCGATCGGCCGGGAATTCGCGCTGCTCCACGGCATCGAGCGGCCGTATTACGCGACCCCCGGGGATGGCATCTTCCATTTCTACTTCCCCGAGCAGGGGCTGGTCATGCCCGGCCAGTTCGTGCCCGGCGCGGATTCGCATAGCCGCGCCTACGGCGCTTACGGCGCGGTCGGGATCGGCGTGGGTTCGACAACGCTCGGGTTCGGATGGTCGACGGGCTACGTCTACGTCACCATCGCGAAGCAGCGGCGGGTCGTGTTCAAGGGGGCGCTGCAGCCGTGGGTCGGCGGCAAGGACATCGTCCTCGAGCTGCTGCGGCGGTGGGGTGCGCAGCAGTCGCAGGGGATGTCGGTCGAGCTCGTGGATGCGGACCGGCAGCTGCCGATCTCCTATCGGAACACGATCGCCAACATGATGGCCGAGGCCGAGGCGCTGAACGGCGTGTTCGCGGCCGATGAGATCACCGCAGCGTGGTACCGGCGGAAGGGGATTGTCGAACTGCCGTATCCGGCCCTGCATCCCGGTTCCGACGCGGTCTACGAGATCGACGAGACCATCGACCTGGCCGAGGTGCGCCCGATGATCGCCAAGCCGTTCAGCCCCGGCAATGCGTTTCCGGCCGACGAAGTGGCGCGCGAGCGGCTCCCGTTCGACAAGGCGATGATCGGATCGTGCACCAACGGCAGCTACGACGATTTGCTGCAGGCGGCCCTGGTCCTGCATGCGGCGCGCAAGCGCGGCATCAGAACCGTCGAGCGATCGCTGACGATTTTTCCGGGATCGGGTGGGGTCGGCCGCCAGATCGAATCGCCGGATCCCCGTCTCGGCGGGGAATCCATCGCCGGCGTGTTCCGGTCGGTCGGCGGAGAGATTCGCCGGTCGTGGTGCGGTCCATGCTTCGGGCAGGGGCCGGACGCGCTGACGCCGGGTCAGTGCGCGATCACGTCGTTCAATCGGAACTGGCAGAACCGCATGGGATTCGGCGGCGAAGGCTATCTCGCGAGTCCCGCGGTGGTGGCGTCCTCGGCGCTGCTCGGCTTCATGGCGCCTCCGTCCGAGCTGGGTCTGGCGTGGAATCCGGAAGACTACGGCGTCTGACGTTCAGGGGAATTGATGGATTGGCTGACCGACCCGGAGATCTGGATTGCCCTCGCGACGCTCACGTTCCTCGAGATCGTGCTCGGCGTGGACAACATCATCTTCATCTCGATTCTCTCCGGCAAGCTGCCCGCGCCGCAGCAGCCGCGCGCGCGGCGCATCGGTCTCCTCGGGGCGATGGTGACACGCGTCCTGCTGCTTTTCTCCCTGGCCTGGATGGTCAAGCTGACCCAGCCGATCTTCAACGCCCTCGGCCACGACGTCACCGGGCGCGACCTGATCCTGATTGGCGGCGGCCTGTTCCTGCTCGGCAAGAGCACCTTCGAGATGCACGAGAATCTCGAAGGGCAGGAGGGGCACGCATCGGACCGCGTCGCGTCGTCGTTCGCGAGCGTCATCGTCCAGATCATGCTGCTCGACATCGTTTTTTCGCTCGACTCGGTGATCACCGCGGTCGGGATGGTGGACGAGCTCTGGGTGATGGTCACCGCGGTGGTCGTGTCGGTGGCGATCATGATGTTCGCGGCCGAGCCGATCAGCGCATTCGTCCACAAGCATCCCACCGTCAAGATGCTGGCGCTCAGCTTCTTGCTGCTGATCGGCGTCTCGCTGCTGCTCGAGGGATTCGGGCATCACATCGAAAAGGGATACATCTACTTCGCGATGGGCTTTTCGGTGTTCGTGGAAATGATCAACCTGCGCCTGCGGTCGAAAACCAAGGCGGTGCAGCTGCGCGACCGCTACACTGAGGAATGATGAAGTGCGTTTTCGGGACCGTCGTCGCCTGGGCGGTGTCGTCGATGATCGCCGGCGGCAGTCCGCCCGCCCCGCGCACGCCGATCCTCGTGGAGCTGTTTACCTCCGAGGGCTGCTCCAGCTGTCCGCCCGCCGAAGCGCTGCTCACGCAGCTCCTGTCGGGACAGCCGGTGGCGGGCGCCGAGATCATCCCGCTCGAGTTTCACGTCGACTACTGGGACCGCCTGGGGTGGAAGGATCCGTTCTCGTCGGCCGCGTTCACCAGTCGGCAGGGGACCTATACGGCGGCCTTTGCCACCGACGGGAACTACACCCCGCAGATGGTGGTCGACGGCGCCGCGCAGCTGGTTGGCAGCGATCGGGTCAAGGCGCTCGACGCGATCGGGCGCGCCGGCGGCCAGGCGCATCTGCCGCTCGGCGTCAGCGCCCGCATCCGCGGCGCCGGCATGCTGCGCGTGTCGGTCGACGCGCCGTCCGCCCCCGCCGGCGCCGAGCCCATCGACATCCTCGTGGTGCTCGCCGAGGATGGGGTGATCTCCGCCGTCACCCGCGGCGAGAACCGGGGCCGCACCCTCTCGCATACTGGAGTGGTCCGGCGGTCCGAAACGATTGGTGGGCTGGATCGCGACGCGTTCGTCGCCGAGGGGGAGTGGCGGCTGAACGCCGGCTGGATGCCGTCACGCATTCGCGTCGTCGCATTCCTGCAGGGGCACAAGACCCACCGGGTCTACGGCGCCGCGTCCACGCCGGTGCAATAGCGCGACGGTCGTTGCTCCGGCCTGAGGGCGGAAGCCGCCGGCTCTCAGAATCTTCGCGGCTTCCCCAAATGAATCCTGTGGCTTCCCGAAATCAAGACTCGTGGCTTCCGCCTTCAGGCGGAAGGACAGCTGCCCGCCCAACCGTGCACGTCGCATCAGCTACTTCAGACGCTCAGGCATGTCCGCAATCACGTAGGCCATGACCGCAATGGCCGCGGACGCCCGGGACATGTCCATCGGATCGATCTTGTCGATCGTGTCGGCCGCCGTGTGGTGGATCAGGAAGTAGTTGCCGTCAACGTCGAGCGACAGCGCCGGGATCCCTGCGGCCTGGACGCTCGGACCAATATCCGCCCCTTCGCCGGCGGGGCTGATCCGGTCCGCCTGAATTCCGCGAAGCAGGGTCGCGATCTCCTTGACCCTGGCGCGTGCCGAGTCGCTGCCGGTGAATCCGAAGCCGGTCGGCTTGAACACACCCGTATCCGACTCGAACATCAGCACGTGGTTGCGAAGCTCTTCCCGGTGGCGGTCCCGGTAGGCGAGGCCGCCGCGGGTGCCGTTCTCTTCGTTGGTCCAGAGCACCACGCGCACGGTGCGGCGCGGCCGCAGATTCAGCTTCTTCATCAGGCGCAACGCCTCCCACGAGACGACACACCCTCCGCCATCGTCGGTCGATCCCGTTCCGACGTCCCATGAGTCGAAGTGGCCGCTGACCAGCACGATTTCGTCCGGGATCTCGCGGCCGCGCAGCTCGCCGACGACGTTGAAGGAGTCCGCGTCGGGCAGGAACCTGGCCTCCATTTTCAAACGCACGCGAACCGGCGTGCCGCGATCCTGCATGCGCTGGAGCCGATCGGCGTCTTCGGTCGTCAAGGCCGCGGCTGGAATCTGCGGCGCGCCCTCCGCATAGCGCAGCGACCCGGTGTGCGGCAGGCGAAGGCCCGAAGGACCGACCGAGCGGACGAGCGCCGCCACCGCCCCGCGCGCCGCGGCGCGCGAGGGTCCGGCGCTGCGGAACTGCACCGTCTCGCCGTAGGTCGTGAACGGCACATTGAACAGCACGATGCGCCCTTTGACGCGCGGGCCGGCGGCATCGAGATCCTCGAAGCTGTGGACGACGAGCACTTCGGCCTCGAGCCCGTCGGGAGGGGTGCCAACGCTGTTGCCGAGGCCGAGCATCACCATCGGCTGCTGACGCGGAGCGGTGATCTCGATGCTCTCCTGGCCGCGGACCCAGTGCGGCACCTTGACCGGCTCGGTGTGCACATTCTCGAGGCCGTCCTTCTTCATTTCGCGGACCGCCCACTGAATCGCGTCCTCCAGCGACTGCGAGCCGCTCAAGCGGTTGCCGAACGTGTCGCCGATGAGGGCCAGGCGATCCCACGCGAACGGCGTCGACATGGCCTCTCCGACGAGCCGCGACGCCGGCTCGC
>JBDTSX010000142.1:0-9222 GCA_039930925.1 Acidobacteriota bacterium
CGGCGGCTGATACGCGCCGGTCCGGCGTCAGTCGGCCCGGGTGATTCGCTCCTGTAGCGTCCGGCTTTAGCCGCACGGGTGATTGATGCTGTAGCGTCCGGCTTTAGCCGGACGAGTTAATGCTGTAGTGTCCGGGCTTCAGCCGGACCGTGCTGCGGGCCGTTGACGATCAACAAGGAAAAATTTCAGATGACCCGGAACCAGATTCGTGGCCTCCAGGCCGTCGTGTTCGTCGCGCTGGCCACATGGTCGCTCACGTCGCCCCCGGCGGCCGCCGCCCCGGCGACACAGGCGCCGCAGCCTGCTGCGCAGCGCAAGAAGCTGCTCGCGCTCGGCGATACCCGCACCGGGTTCACGCACGATTCAATCGGTCACGCGCTGGCGACAATCGACCGCCTCGGCCGCGACTCCGGTCTCTACGACACGTACATCCGGACCGACTCCCAGTGGATCACCAAGAGCCCCGTGCCGCCGCCGGCGCGGAACGCGCGCAACCTGAATGACTTCGACGCGGTGTTCCTGTTCATCTCGGGCGAAGGGGACTGGACCGACGCGCAGAAGCGCGACTTCGTGGCGTTCGTGAAGGACGACGGAAAAGGCGTGGTGGCGGCGCACACCGGCAACGCGGCGTTCTACGGATGGCCGGAGTTCGGCGAGATGCTCGGCGGGTATTTCGACAATCATCCGTGGAACGTGACCGACGCGAAGGTCGTCAACGAAGCGCCCGATTTTCCGGCGACCAGGCACTTTCCGGCGGCGTTCATGGCCAAGGAAGAGTTTTACGAGCTGCGTGCGCAGCCCTACTCGCGCCACAAGGTGCGCGTGCTCGCGCGCCTCGATGCGGCGAGCGTGGACTTGAAGAACCCCGACGTGCACCGCACGGACCGCGACTTTCCGGTCGCGATGGCCAGGAATTACGGGAAGGGGCGGACGT
The DNA here is from genome assembly GCA_039930925.1 of Acidobacteriota bacterium. Classification (GTDB taxonomy): domain Bacteria; phylum Acidobacteriota; class Vicinamibacteria; order Vicinamibacterales; family 2-12-FULL-66-21; genus JALZOC01. The sequence continues at coordinate 935 of JBDTSX010000142.1, forward strand.
TCTGGTCCACGTTCGGCCACACCTCCGAGACGTGGGATGACCCCGGCGTGCAGAAGATGTACCTCGAAGCGATCAAGTGGGCGATGGGGTTGACGGCCGGGGACGCCACGCCGCGGCCGGCGCCAGCGGTTCGCTAAGGGATGCAAAAACCGCATCGTCCGGCTGAAGCCGGACGCCGCGCGTCGTATAGCCACCAGCGCTGGTTCGTATTCGACTCATTGGAGGATTCATGCGCGCGTTCGAACGGCCGATTATTGTGCTGGCGCTCCTGACGCTGAAGAGCAGCGCCGCCAGTGCGCAGCTCGTCGAGGAGTACAACCCGCCCAGGGCCAACTGCTGCCTTGCGGACACCGCCAAGAGCCTGGCCGATCAGCTGCAGGACTGGAATCAGCTCGGCCGCTACCACGCAGCCAACATCGAGCTGAAGGCGACGCCTCCCGATCCGCAGCGGGTCGTTTTCATGGGGGACTCGATCACCGACAACTGGCGGCTGGCGGAGTTCTTCCCGGGCAAACCGTACGTGAATCGTGGCATCGGCGGACAGACGACGCCGCAGATGCTGGTGCGGATGTATCCCGACGTCATCGACCTGAAGCCGTCGGTGATGGTCGTCCTCGCCGGCACGAACGACATCGCCCGCAACACCGGGCCGGCCACGCTGGAGATGATCGAGCAGAACGTCATGGCCATGACCGAGCTGGCGCAGGGACACGGCATCAAGGTGGTGCTGTGCTCGGTGACGCCGATCAGCGATTATCCGGCGTTGAACCCGCCGGCGGCGCGTGCCGGCCAGCCCGGCGCTCCCGGAGGGGCGGCACCGGGCGGAGGCAGGGCAGGCGGTCCGCCGCGCCGCAAGCAGACCGAGCAGCGTCCGCCCGCGGATATCCTGCGACTCAACGCCTGGTTGAAGGACTATGCGACGCGCGTGAAAGCTGTCTACGCCGACTTTTTTCCGGCGGTCGTGGACGCCAAGGGCTGGCTCAAGGACGGGATTTCGGGGGACGGGCTCCATCCGAATGCGCAGGGTTATGCGCTGATGGTTCCGGTCGTCGACGCCGCAATCCAACAGGCGCTGCAGCAGCGATAAGAAGGAGCGTGTCATGAAGAAACTCACCCGCCGCGAGGCGCTGTCGGCCGGCGCCGCAACCGTGGCTTTGGCCGGATTACGCGGGTCCGCGGCCGCGGCCCAGGCGCCCGCCCAGGGGAAAGCGGTCACGAACGGGCGTCTGAAGCAGTCCGTCAGCCGCTGGTGCTACCAGAAGATTGCGATGCCGGAATTCTGCAAGGCGGTCAAGGACATGGGCCTGACCGCGATCGATCTTCTCAACGAGCCGGAGTGGCAGATCGCGCGGGACAACGGGTTGCTCTGCTCGATGGGCTATGCCGGCGGCGGCTCCATCCCGAACGGTCTCAACGTCAAGGCCAACCACGACGCGATCGTCAAGAATTTCGAGTTGAACATCCCGAAGGCGGCGGCGCAGAAGGTGCCGAACGTGATCACCTTCTTCGGCAACCGGCGCGGCATGGCGGACAGCGAAGCGATCGCCAACTGCGTGGAGGGACTGAACCGGGTCAAGAAGATTGCCGAGGACAGCGGCGTGACGATTTGCGTCGAGCTGCTGAACAGCAAGGTCGATCACAAGGACTACCAGGGCGATCACACCGCCTTCGGCGTCGAAGTCGTCAAGGCGGTCGCCTCGCCGCGGGTGAAGCTGCTGTACGACATCTACCACATGCAGATCATGGAGGGTGACGTCATCCGCACCATCCGCGACAACAAGGATTACCTGGGACACTTCCACACCGGTGGCGTTCCCGGCCGCCACGAGCTCGACGGGACGCAGGAGTTGAACTGGGCGGCGGTGTGCAAGGCGATCGCGGAGACCGGCTACCAGGGCTACGTGGCCCACGAGTTCGTGCCGACCCGCGATCCGCTGACGTCGCTCAGAGAAGCGGTCGTGCTCTGCGACGTCTAGAGCGGCGTGTCTGGGCTGCCGGTTTTCGACTGGCGAACATGCCAACGCGAACGGCGTGGTCGGCGGAGGCTGGAGCCCCCGGCCCAGCGCTAACCTCGACCGCGCTGCTCACGGGTTCTGGGCCAGCGCCTTCAGGACCACCTCGGTCGAGACCCGATCGCCGTGGCCTCGGCTCACCGACGCGAACGTCACGACGCCCCGCTCGTTGAGCACGAAGGTCGCCGGATACGCCGTTTCGTTGGGGGCGTTCCAGCGCAGCCCATAGGCGTTTGTAAACGTGTAGTCGGGGTCGAGCAGGACGCGGAAGGGCGCAGGCATCGGACGGCTGGCGATGAATCCCGCCGCGTGCTCTTTCAGCTTGTCGACCGGCCCGGGATAGACGAACAACACCCGCGCCCCGCGTTGCTCGAAGGCCTCGGCGTGGCTCAGGTAGTCGGCGAACTGGCGCGTGCAGAACGGGCAGTCGTAGCCGGGCCAGCCGCGGAGCACCGTCAGCACCAGCGGTCCGCGTGCCACCTCGTCGGACAACCGCACCTTGACGCCATCCATCGATTCGAGCATGAAGTCGGCCGCTTTCGATCCAGCCACTGGCGCCGACGGCTCAGCGGCACGCGACTTCGCGGATTCCCCCGACCACACCACGACCGAAAGGAAAGCGACCGTGGTCAACAGCCGCATGGAGTCGGTTCGAGACCGTTTCTTCGTCTTGGTGAGTGCCATCTCTGCGATACCTCGTTCCCACAGCTGATCGGGAAATTCGTCCGGCTGCTTCTGCCATGTCTAATGTCTCCGAAGGCGTCTGATATTCCGTGACGCCCACAAGGCGCGGGGCCGCTCGGGAATATTCGCTCGCCCGGCGGTATTATCCAGACACGGCGGCGTCCGGCTGCCGCCTGGCTGATGCGCAATCACGACCGCACCTCGTCGCCCCACGCGTGGATCGCCTTCGAGGCGGAGGCGATGCCGCACGTCGATCGCCTGTTCCGTCTCGCCATGTGGTGGGAGCGCGACCGTCGCCAGGCCGAGGATCTGGTCCAGGACACCCTGGTCCAGGCGCTCCAGTCATTCCACCGATTCACCCCCGGTACCAACTGCCGGGCCTGGCTGGTGTCGATCCTCCGGCACGTCCGCAGCAACCGGCGCCGTTCAGAGCTGCGTCACCCCACCGTCGACGATGTGGATGGGCGTCTGGCGGAGGCATTGCCATTCGTGCCTCCGGTCGCCGACCAACTCACCGACGACGACGTCCTGGCGGCACTCCGGGGAATACCTGAGCCCTATCAGGACATCATCGTCTTGTCGGATGTCGAGGAGTTGACCTACAGGCAGATTGCCGACGTCCTGGGCATCCCGATGGGTACGGTCATGTCGCGCCTGCACCGTGGCCGATCACTGTTGCGGCAGCGGCTGCGCGAGCGGGACGGCGAGGCGCGTCGCCGGCCCGGGCAGGCCGCGTCGGGGGAGGCGTCCTAATCATGGAGTGCCGAGAGGTACGCGAGCTGGCCGAGGCGTTCGTCAGCGAGCAGTTGCTGGTCGAAACGACGCACGCGGTCGAGGCCCATCTCGACCGGTGCCCCGTCTGCCGTGCCGAAGTCGAGGGCGTACGCCGACTGCGCTCGGCCGTCCGCTCGGCGTTCGCAGCCGCGCCGGACCTGGCGGCGCGGTCTGACTTCACGACGGCGCTTCGGCAGCGGCTCCTTAGCGAGTTCGACCGCGTGGGCCGACCACAGCCCGTGGTGATGCCGCGGCGGCGCTGGCTGGCGTTGGCGGCGAGCGGGGCCCTCGTGGCCGGCGCGGCTTGGGGCTGGCGCGAGTGGACCGCTTCGGAGCAGGCCCTCCTCCGGCTCGCGGCTGTCGGCGACCATCGCTTCTGCGCGTTGACGTTCAAGCTCGCGGAGCGTCCGATCCCGCTCGAGGAAGCGGCTCGTCGCTTCGGCCCCATCTACCATCGACTGGCGGCACTCGAGCTGACGACGTCGAATCTGTCCGGCGGCGAGGTGCGGATCGTCGAGCGTCACTCGTGCGTGTACGACGGCCACCGCTTCGGGCATCTGGTCGTGCTCTACAAGAACGAGAAAGTGTCGGTTCTGATCACGGCCGATGAGGAAGCCGGCGAGGAGCCGCTGACGCTGTCGCCGGCGAGCGACGGCTTTCACGTCGCCTCCATGCACGGCCCCAGGCATGTCACCTTTCTCGTGACGTCCCTCAGCGACGACGCTGTGCTGGAAGTGTCGCGGGCCTTTTTGCCGTCGTTGCACCGAGTCCTGGCCGATGCGTAGAGTGAATCGACGCACCCCGTGCAGGCCTTCTTCGTGGCCATCGTGCGCCGCTCTGCGCGGTGGCGGTAGGGCTCAGTACAGCAACGGCGATGATCGTCAGTGTCGACGTGAGCAGCTTGTGCATTGTGGTTTCTCGCCTCAGGTCGTAGATCGGGACGACGGGATCGTCGCCGTACGCCTCATCTCCGGTCCGCCTGTGTTTCCTGCAGCCGAGGCCGGTACGGCCAGCTGGGGCACCGCGCACGACCTGGGGCCGTTAATGTGCTAAGTTTTCCCGGCACGATCGCCGTCGCGGCCGCACGGCGGCTGGAGGTGGCGTCGGTCAGAGTGTTGTCTCGTCCGTCCGCCCGGCCCATACCCATCCATGATCAACAGCGTGTCGTCCTCCAGGTCGCTCGTGGTGTTCGCCCGATGAACAGTCACGTTCTTTTCGCAGACAAGACGGCGCTCGAAGCCGAGATCCAGCGGGTCGGCGCCCCGATCCGTTTTGAACCCGATATCCGCGTGGCGCTGTCGCCGACCGCAGTCGCCGGCCGACCGGTTGGCAATCGCCTCGCGATCCACCCGATGGAAGGATGCGACGGGACGCTCGACGGTGCGCCCGACGAGCTGACGATCCGGCGCTGGGCCCGGTTCGGCGCCGGCGGCGCCAAGATGCTGTGGGGTGAGGCGGTCGCGATCGATCCCGAGTTCCGCGCCAACGCCCGGCAGCTGCTGATGTCGGATCGGAACCTCGCGGCGCTCGAGCAGCTGGTCACGACGGCGCGCACGGCGCACGGCCCCGCGGGCGATTTCCTGATCGGGCTGCAGCTGACGCACTCCGGCCGATGGTCGTACCCCACGCCGGTGGTGATGTTCCACGATCCCGCGCTTCGCCACAACGGCCGGATCATCACCGACGACGAGCTGGATCGGCTGCAGGATCGCTACGTCGCGGCGGCGCTGCGCACGCGGGACATCGGATGCGATTTTGTCGACATCAAGCAGTGCCACCGGTATCTGCTCTCCGAGATGCTGGCGGCGCGCACCCGGCCGGGCAAGTACGGCGGGAGCATCGAGAACCGTACGCGGTTCGTGCGCGAGGTGCTCGAGCGGCTTGCGAGCGAGGCGCCCCAGTTGATTCGCGGCACGCGCATGAACTTCTTCGACGGCGTGCCGTTCGCGAAGCATCCGGCCACGGGTATCGGCGAGCCGGTGCCCGGGGCGACCGAGAACTATCTCGAGGCGGACGAAGCCGTCGAGGCGCTCCGGCTGTTCGCGCAGGCCGGGCTCCAGCTGGTCAACGTCACCGCCGGATGTCCGTACTACAACCCGCACGTCGGCCGTCCCGCCGACCGCGAGCCCCCCGATGGCTACGGGGCCCCGGAGTCGGGGTTCACCGGGGTCGCCCGGCACTTCGCTCTTGCCGAGGCGGCGCACCGCGCCTGCCCAGGCGTCGCGGTCGTCGGCACCGGGTACAGCTACCTGCGGCACTATGCGCTCGAAGCCGGCGAAGCCAATCTGCGCGACGATCGCGTGACGCTCGTCGGCCTCGGCCGCGGCGCCATCGCCTACCCGGACTTCGCGCGCGACGTGACGATGGAGAAGAAGAAGGCGTGCTATACCGTCAGCTACTGCACCACGCTGATGCGTTCCAAGGGGAACGAGCTCGGCCAGTACGCGACCGGGTGCGTTCCGCGCGACCCGGTCTATGCGAAGCTGCTGCAGGAAATTCAGAAAGAAGCGAAGCGCACCGCTGCCGGTGCGGCCACGCCGGCGGATGTGGCGAACCAGGGAAAGGTTGACTGATGAGATTCACCAGAATGTCGCGTCCGGCGATCGCGTTGGGGCTCGTTGCCGCCTGGCTGGCCGGGGTCACTACCGCGTCGGAGCGGTCCGCGACCGCGATGGCGGCCGCCGCCAATACCTTCCTCGCCGGCCTGTCGCCCGAGCAGCGGCAGCAGGCCACCTTCGCGATCGACTCGCCCGAGTGGACGAAGTGGCACTTCATCCCGACCTCGATGTTTCCGCGCAACGGGCTGCCGATCAAGGCGATGACCGAGCCGCAGCGCGCACTGGCGCACAGTCTGCTGAAGGTCGGCCTCAGCCAGCGCGGATACCAGACGGCCACCGGCATCATGGATCTCGAAAACGTGCTGAAGGCGCTCGAGACGACCGGTCCGGTTCGCGACCCCGAGCTGTACTTCTTCTCCGTCTTCGGCACACCGTCGGCGCAGGGCACGTGGGGTTGGCGCGTCGAAGGGCATCACATGTCGCTGCACTTTGCCGTGGCCAATGGCAAGGCGGTGGACAGCTCACCGGCGTTCTTCGGCTCCAACCCCGCGGAAGTCCGCCAGGGGCCCAAGGCGGGAACTCGGGTGCTCGGCGCGGAAGAGGATGCGGCCCGCGCGCTGCTCGACACGCTGGACCCGGTCGAGCGGACCGCCGCCACGTTCGCCACGGTGGCGCTCAATGACATCGTGACGATGACCGCCGTGACCGTGGACCCGCTGGCGCCGGCCGGGCTGATGGCCTCGGCGATGACGCCGCCGCAGCGCGCACAGCTGGTCAGGATCATCGAGGCCTACACGTCGTTGATGGCGGAAGACACCGCCGCGGAGCGGATGGCCAAGCTGCGCGCCTCCGGCATCGAGAAAATCGGTTTCGCGTGGGCCGGCGAGTACGAGAAGGGCAAGAAGCACTACTACCGGATCCAGGGGCCGACGTTCCTGATCGAGTATGACAACTCGCAGAACGACGGCAACCACATTCACTCGGTGTGGCGCGATTTCGACGGCGATTTCGGGCGCGATCTGCTGCGCGAGCACCTCAAGGCGGCCGCCCATTGAGCCCTGCTCTGGGTCATGGCCGTCATCACTTTTCCGCATGGCTGATCCAGAAGCCGGGCGCATGAGACCAATCTTTTAATTCTGTTTAGCTTCTGCCTCGGAGTGGTTCATAAAAGTGGTGTGCACCAGACTGCCACACCTTCCGCGCAGGGGCTCTACGATCCCCGCCACGAGCACGACGCGTGCGGCGTGGGCTTCGTGGTCGACATCCAGGGCCGCCGTTCGCACCGCATCGTCCGTCAAGCGCTCCAGGTTCTGATCAACCTGCAGCACCGCGGCGCCTGCGGCTGCGAGGCCAATACCGGAGACGGCGCCGGCATCCTGATTCAGATGCCGGATCGGTTCCTCCGGAAGGAAGCCGACCGGGCCGGGATTGCCCTGCCGCCCGCCGGCGAATATGCCGCCGGGCTGATTTTCCTGCCGCGCGAGGCCGCCGCGCGGGCCTCGGTCCAGGCCCTGTTCGAGCAGATCATCGTCGAGGAAGGGCAGCGTGTGCTCGGTTGGCGCGACGTGCCGACGGACGATTCGTCGGTCGGCCCGAGCGCGGTCGCGGTCGAGCCAGTATTCCGTCACCTGCTGATCGGGCGTGGGACGGTCACGGCGGTGCCGGGGGATTCCGCCGGGGCGTGGTTCGAGCGGAAGCTCTACGTCATTCGCAAGCGGTTCGAGAGGGCGGTGGACCAGCTGACGCTCGCCGAGCGGCAGTTCGTGTATGTCGTCAGCCTGTCGTCGCAGACGCTCACCTACAAGGGGATGCTGACGGCGGATCAGCTCGGCCCGATGTTCATCGATCTCGCCGACGAAGCGGTCGAGTCCGCGCTGGCGCTGGTGCACCAGCGGTTCAGTACCAACACGTTTCCGTCCTGGCCGCTGGCGCATCCCTACCGCTACGTCGCGCACAACGGCGAGATCAACACGCTCCGCGGCAACATCAACTGGATGAAGGCGCGCGAAGCGCTGCTCGAATCGGAGCTCTTCGGCGACGACCTGAAGAAAATCCTGCCGGTCATCCGCGAGGGCGGCAGCGACACCGCCAGCTTCGACAACGTGCTGGAGTTCCTCGTCATGGCCGGCCGGTCGCTGCCGCACGCGGTCCTGATGATGATTCCGGAGCCGTGGCAGAACCACGAGAGCATGAGCGCCGAGCGGCGCGCTTTTTACGAATACCACTCGTCGCTGATGGAGCCATGGGACGGCCCGGCGTC
>JBDTSX010000143.1:0-9169 GCA_039930925.1 Acidobacteriota bacterium
TCACCCGCGCCTTTCTCGTCGCCGGCGCGTCTACGGTGATCGCGGCCATGTGGGATGTGCCGGACCGCACCAGCTTCGAGATCATGCGAACGTTCTACACCGGCTGGATCGCCGGCCGGGGCAAGAGCCGTTCACTCCGCCAGGCGCAGCTCGCATTGATCAGCGCGCTGCGGGCGGGCCGCATCCAGGTCGAGGGGACGTCCTTGCCGGAGGATCCGCGGCTGTGGGCCGGGTTCGTTCTGGTCGGCGAGCCGTAGCCGTCCCGAGCGTCAGCGGACGGGAAGGGACTGCAGCTGTTTGAGGAGGCGCGCGGCTTCGCCGCGTGGGCCGGCATCGCGCGCCAGGGCGATTTTCAACTCCCGTTCGGCGTCCGCGGCGTGACCCTCGCGAAGCGCCGCCTTGGCCAAATAGAAATGAGCCTCGTCCGCGTAAGGCCGCTCCGCAGACGCGGAGGCTTTCTGGAGCGCCGCGCGCGCCGGGACGATGCGCCCCGCCATCAGCTCGCTGATGCCGAGAAAGAACTGCGCATGTGCCAGCGCCGGCGAGCGAGTCGTCACCGCGCGCAGATCCTTCGCAGCTTCGTCGTATTGCCCCGCCCCGTATCGCGACATGGCGGCGCGGAACGCGGTCGCGTCAGCGTCTTCGGCTGAACGGGTCGGCAGCGAGACATAGCGCGGCGCAGCGATCGCCGCCATCCGTTCGAGCTCAGGCTGAACCGGCGGTCCTGGCTGGGACAGCGGGTCTGGCGGCGGAGTCACGGGGATGACGGCGGCCCGAGGAGCCTCAGAGGAAACAGGTGCAGGCAACGGAGCGATGAGACGCTGGGTCTGCCAGAGCGTCACACCGACCAGGAGCGAGGCGGCGGCCGTCACGAGCCACCTGGACCGGGCCCACGAGCGTCCTGGGGCAGCGGGAGCCGTCGCTGTGGCTGGAAGCGCGTGCTGCAGAGCCTGGAGGCCCTGCACCCGAGCAAGACAGGCGTCGCACGAGAAGAAATGCTCCTCGAACAGCGCTTGTTCGTCGTCCGCCATGTCTCCGGACACGTAGCGCTCAACGGACTCGGGCAGGACGGAGCATTCCGGCATCATCGGATTAGTCATGAGTACTGTGGTACTTGGCTGGATTCCGTGACAGCAGGCTGATTTCCCCCAGCACCCGCTTCAACGCCCGCGACTTCCGGGTCCGAATGACTTCCGACGAAACCCCGGTGCGGGTGGCGATTTCACCGGGCTTCAATCCGTCAACGAGCGTGAGGAGCAGGACCTGCCGGTCGGCTGCGCTCAGGACTTCCAGCGCGCGGCCCAGGATCCGGGTGCGTTCCTGCTCCGCATAGTCGTCTGCCGCCACCACCGCAGCGGCCACTTCGCCGTGTGCGTCCTCGTCGAACTGGGCTTCCGGGTGATCGCGCTCCCGGCGCAGGTGGTTGTTGATGATGTTGCGCGCGACGCCATGCACGAAGGCGGCGATGCGATCCGGGTCTTGCACCTGACCATTGCGCGCGGCCTTGAGGACCGCGATCAGCGTTTCCTGGGTCAGATCCCGTGCCAGTTCCCGGTTTCTGGTGCGCGCGACGGCCATCGCCTTGATCCGGGGCACGAAGTGCTCGACGAGCAGCGATTCGGCGCCGCGGTCTCCTGCCGCAACGCGTGCGACGAGGGCGCGAAGGTGTGCCGTGACGCCCGGGTCCTCCAAAATTGTGCTCACCGGCAGTCTAGTCCGATTCAGCCGACCCTGACAGCCGTCGGAACGCTCTCCCGACGAGGGGTGTCACGATCTGGCTGTCTTCACTACTTACTACCGAGCGCCGTCGATTTTCGAGGGCCGCCAAGGGGGTCACATGAAGAAGGTCGTATCCAGTCTGCTCGCTCTGTCCATTCTCGCCCTGAGCGCTCCCGCGTGGGCCGCCGGAAGCGACCCCGCGAATCCGGTATCGCCGCTCCGAACGGCGGTGGCCAAGTCCGCTTCGCAGCTGGTGCTGACCTCCACGCAGACGGCGGCCGCCGATGCGCAGTCGATTCCCCGCACGCTGCCCCGTACCGGATCCACGCGCATTCGCAAGCAGGGCGGCGGCGGACATGCCGGGATGGTGATTGGCCTGGTCAGCACGCTCGCCGGTGCGGCGGGCACGTACTACATGATCAAGGAACTGCGGAAGACCACCGATCAGGCGCAGCAACAGCAGTAGCGTCCGGCTCTCTCGGATCGTGCCGCCGTGCCTGGCCGTAGCTGGCTGCAGTTGCGAGCCAGGCGCGGACGGGGCAAAATTGCCCGGCAATGAGCACCGTTCGCGTGGCACTCGCCAATCTCGAGTATCCGCCGACCCCGCAGAAGTCCGTCACTCTGGCGGAAGCGGCAATCGCTCGCGCATCGAGTGAAGGGGCGGACCTTCTCTGTTTTCCGGAATGCTACGTCCCCGGGTACCGGGGGATGGGCAAGCAAGTACCTCCCCCCGACGCGGCATTTCTGGAACGGGCCTGGTCCACGATCGCGGCTGCTGCCGCGAAAGGCAACGTGGCCGTCGTTCTCGGCACCGAACGCATCGTCCAGGACCGCCTGTTGATCTCGGCGTTGATCGTCAACCGGGATGGGACGATGGCCGGGTTCCAGGACAAGGTGCAGCTCGATCCCTCCGAGGAGGCGATCTACTCGCCCGGTTCCGGACGCCGCGTCTTCCAGGCCGGCCCGGTGACCTTCGGCGTGGCGATCTGTCACGAGGGTTGGCGGTATCCTGAAACTGTCCGCTGGGCCGCCACGCACGGCGCGCAGATCGTGTTCCACCCGCACCTGCACGAAGCCGAGCCTGGCGGGTTCCGCCCCTCGCGCTTCGCCGATCCCGAGAACTCGTTTCACGAGAAGGCGGCATTATGCCGGGCCGCGGAGAACACCTGCTTCTTCGCGACGGTGAACTACGCCAGCGACGGATCCCCGACCACCTCCGCGGTGATCCGGCCGGACGGGACGCTTCTCGGCTACCAGCCGTACGGCCAGCGAGGGCTGCTCATCGCCGACATCGATCTCGCCGAAGCCACACTCCTGCTGGCGATGCGTTGCAAGCCGTCGAGCGCGTCAGTGGAATGACCAAGGGCGGCGTCAGAGATCCATCAGCAGCCTCCGCGTCGGCGGTACGGCAGCGCCACGGCTGTGCTTCAAACTGGGCAAGACAGACCGAATCGACGGCGTTACGTGTGTCACCCTCGGCTTCACTGAACAGTCCAAGCCGGGACTGATTCGATCCAGCGACGATGCCGCGCCGCGAGGGACGTTCTGGATTGATCCCGCGGAAGGGCGAGTACTGCGCACCGACCTGTGGCTGAACTCTTCAGGACGCAACCGGACCTTCGTCCGGGCCCAGATCACGGTCAAGTACGGGCGCCAAATCAGGCGAGTCTCCGGCGACTTGACAGCGGACGAGGCGCGACCTAGGCTGTTCCGTTCCGCGAAATGAGTGGACCAGCGACGTCGAGCGGCCGGAGGCTCGGGGGCCTGCACAGGATCTCGTATGGACAGTGAGCAGAATCTGCCGCGGACAGACGTCGTGCTGATCAGCATGCCGTTCGGTCCGTTGCCGACGCCGTCGATCGGCCTCGGCCTGCTCAAGGCGTCGCTCGCGCCACGGGGCATCTCCTCGAAAACGCTCTACTTCAGCCTGCGATTTGCCGAGGAGATCGGTGCGTCCTTGTATGCGCTGGCGGCGCACTCCACGGCCACGGAAAGCCTCGTCGGGGAATGGATCTTCGCGCGGGCGCTGTTCGGCGAGGCGGCGCTCGACGCGGAGGGCTATGTGCGCCACGTCCTGAGCCCGCCCCCGACCGTCAACGCGTCGCGGCCGCCGGGCGGGCAACCGGACCATGCGAGCCGCGTGCGCGAGCTGGTGGCCGCGCGCGACAAGGTCGAGCGCTTCCTCGACCAGTGCCTGGCGGAGGTGCTGGAACACCGCCCCAGGATCGTCGGGTTCACGAGCGTCTTCCTGCAGCACGTCGCGTCGCTGGCGCTGGCCAAGCGGTTGAAGGCGCGTGCGCCCGACACCTTCATCCTGTTCGGCGGGGCCAACTGCGAAGGGATCATGGGCGCCGAAGTCATCCGGCAGTTCCCCTTCGTGGACGCCGTCGTTTCCGGGGAGGGGGACCTCGTGTTCGCCTCGCTCGTCGAGCGGACCCTGGCCGGGGACAACTTGTCGGGCCTGCGCGGCGTGTTCACGCAGCAGGACGGCGCGCGATTGTTCGACCCGGGCGGCCACCCGCATGCGCCGTCGGTCAGCGACATGGACGCGTTGCCCGTGCCCGACTACGACGAGTTCTTCGAGCAGTGGGCCGCGTCGCCACTCGAGGGCGCCTGCCGGACGACGATCCAGTTCGAGACGTCGCGGGGCTGCTGGTGGGGACAACGGCATCACTGCACGTTCTGCGGCCTCAACGGCGCCAGCATGCAGTATCGGAGCAAGTCGGCCGGGCGTGCGCTCGGGGAACTCCTGGAGCTGACGACCCGACATCCCGGCCGCCCGGTATCGGTCGTGGACAACATCCTCGACCTCCAGTATTTCAAGGAGTTCGTCCCGGCGCTTGCGGCGCGCCAGCTGGATCTGCAGCTTTTCTACGAAGTGAAGGCGAATCTCAAGAAGCCGCAGGTGCGCCTGCTGCGCGACGCCGGGATCCGCGTGATCCAGCCGGGCATCGAGAGCTTCAGCGATCGGGTGCTCGAGATCATGAAGAAGGGAGAGCGCGGTCTCCACAACATTCAGCTCCTCAAGTGGTGCAAGGAACTGGGCGTGGATCCGGTGTGGAACCTGCTGTGGGGCTTCCCGGGAGAGCCCCCAGACGACTATCGACGCATGGCGGATCTGCTGCCCCTGCTGACGCATCTCGCGCCCCCGGTGTCGGCGATGCCGTTGCGCCTCGATCGCTTCAGCCCGAACTACGAACGGGCCGAGGCGCTGGGCTTCGTCGACGTGGCGCCGATCCCTGCCTACCGCTACATCTACCCGTTCCCGCGGGAAACCGTGGCGAACCTCGCCTACTACTTCACCTATGCCTACCGCGAGCCGCAGGACGTGCGCGGTTACACTCGCGGAGTGGAAGCGGCCGTGCACGCGTGGCGTGTCGCCTGCGGCGACGCCGACCTGTTCTCGATCGACCTGGGAACGGTCCTGATGATCTGCGACCTGCGCCCGGCCCGCGGCGACCGGCTGACCAGCCTGACAGGTCTGCAGCGAACGCTCTATGCGGCATGCGACGGCGCGCAATCGGTGAACAGCCTCCGGGCGCTGGCCGCCGACCACCTCGGGCCAGCCGCCGCCGCCCCTGACGTCGAGTCCGTGCTCGAGCCGCTGCTGGAATGTGGCGTGATGGTACGCGACCGGACGTCGTATTTGAGTCTGGCCGTGCCGGTCGGGGAATACGCTCCTTCGGCGGCATCGCTGGCGCGATTTCACGCGTTGTTGGGTCAGCGCGGGCGGCAGGCGCCCGAGATGGAAGGACAGCGGATGACCGCGTAGAGCTGACCTGCGGTCACCGGTTCACGAAGCACGTTCAACCCCAAAGGAGATCCGAGTCATGTCGCACAAAGCCGTCGAAGACATCATCAGCCGGGCCGTCGTCGACACCGAGTTTCGCGAGCAGCTCTTCAGCGCACCCGACAAGGCCCTCGCGGGTAACGACCTGACACCCGAGGAGCGGAAGGCGCTCGCGGAGATGTCGCGCGAGAAGTTCGACAGCTCGCTCGGCCAGCTCGAGGAGCTCGCGGTGTCCGGCGGCATCATTGCCGTGCACGAGGGTGTCAGCAGCCCCATCCCCGCCCCGGTCCCGCGCTTCGACTGGACCAAGATCGGCTACGCGCCCAGCAACACGAACTGATCGCCGGGCCAAGGCGAGTGCCGCTCCCGTCCATTCCGTCGCAGCCGGTCCATGGCGGGGTCGTGCTCGTGAGCATGCCGTTCGACTCGCCGTTTCATCCCTCGATGGGGCTGAGCCTGCTCAAGGCAGGCTTGGCCTCGTCAGGCGTCCCCGTCTCGATTCTCTATCTCACGCTGCGCTACGCCGAGACGATCGGTCCGTCCGCCTACGCCGATATCGAGTGGCTCGTCCCGTCCGTACGCGATCTGTGCGGCGAGTGGGTCTTCTCCGCGGCGCTCTTCGGTGAGGCCCACGCCGATCCCGAACCCTACCTGAACGAGATCGTCCGTCCCGGCTGGCCGTCCCGGGACGATGATGCGGTGCGGGAGGCGTTCATCGCCACCCTGCTGGCCGCCCGCGCCCACGCCGAGCCCTTCCTCGACGCGGCGGTCGACGACATCGCCCGCCGCCAGCCCCGCGTTGTCGGTTTCACCAGCGTCTTCCAGCAGCAGGTCGCATCACTCGCGCTGGCCCGCCGGCTGAAAGCGCGATGCCCCGACATCTGCATCGTGTTCGGCGGCGCGAACTGCGAAGGAGTGATGGGCGCGGAAACCGCCCGCCAGTTCCCGTTCGTCGATGCCGTCGTGTCGGGCGAAGGGGACGTGGTCTTCCCTGAGTTGGTCCGGCGAGCGATCGCGGGTGAAGGCCTGGACGATCTGCCAGGCGTGTACACGGCCCGGAACGTGGAGCGCGCCGCGGCGACCGGTCGATACACGAACGCGCAGCGGCTCGTCGACATGGACAACGCCGCCGTCCCCGACTACGACGAGTACTTCGCGCAGCTCGCTGCCACCCGCCTCGGGCACGCAACCCATGCCCACATCATGTTCGAGTCGTCCCGGGGATGCTGGTGGGGCGAGCGAAGCCACTGCACCTTCTGCGGCCTCAGCGATGCGACGATGCCGTTTCGGGGCAAGTCTGGCCGCCGCTCGGTGGACGAGCTGGTCTACCTGACCGGCCGTTACCCCGGTTGCGCCGTGGTCGGCGTGGACTGGATCCTCAGCATGCGGGCCTTCACCGACTTCCTGCCGGAACTGGCCGCGCGGCGGCTGGGGGTCGAGTTGTTCTTCGAAGTCAAGGCGAACCTGAAGAAGGCGCAGGTCCGGCTCCTCCGCGACGCGGGCGTGCGCGTCATTCAGCCCGGCATCGAGAGCTTCAGCAGCGACGTCCTCGAGCGCATGCGGAAGGGCGTCAAGGGGCTCCAGAACATTCAGCTGCTCAAGTGGTGCAAGGAATTTCGCGTGCGGCCCCAGTGGAACCTCCTCTGGGGGTTTCCGGGCGAGCCGCCCGAGGAGTACTTGCGCATGACCGGTCTGTTGCCGCTCCTGACGCACCTGCCGCCGCCGCAGGGCGCGTCGGCGATCCGCATCGATCGCTTCAGCCCGAATTTCGACCACGCTGAGGCGCTGGGGTTTGTCGACGTCCGCCCATTTGCTGCCTACCGACACCTCTATCCGTTCACCCCGGATGTCGTTGCCAACCTCGCCTACTACTTCACCTATGGCTATCGCACACCGCAGCCGGTCGAGAGCTACACGACCGGCCTCATCGGGCTCGTGCAGCAGTGGCAGCAGCAGTACGACCGCAGCGAGCTGTTCTCCACCGATCTCGGCAGCCTCCTGCTGATCTGCGATCTGCGGCCGGCGACGGGCGAGTCGCTGCTGGCATTGAGCGGAGTGCCACGGCTGCTCTACACGCTCTGCGACAGCGTCCAGGCGGTGAGCGTGCTCGAGGAAGCGGCCGGAGAGATGCTCGGCCGGCCGGTGTCCACCACGGAGATTCTCGAGCACCTCCAGCCGCTGGCGGACCGCGGCCTGATGGTCAGCGAGGGTCGTTCCTGGCTGAGCCTGGCCATTCCCCTCGGTGAGTACTCACCCGGGCCCGAGGCGTTGCAGCGCATGCAGCGGCTGATCGCATCCTCGGGCGTGCGTCAGGTGGACTCCTCCGCGCTCGAGCACGCGTAGCGGTCGCCGTGGACGAACACGTCATCCTCTCGTTGCGCGACACCGTCTCGCTCGTGGCGACCGGACCGCGGGCGCTGACGCTCGAAACCTCGGCCGCGCGCGTCACTCTGACCGACCTATCCCCCGGCATGCACGCCGCGTGGCAGGTCCTGGCCGCCGCCGGCGCCACCGCGAGCGGCATCGCCAGCAGCGTGCGCACCACAGACGACGTGATCGCCAGCACCGTGATGGGTGGACATCTTCGACGATGTGACGCGCTTGGCTTGCTGCAGTATTCGGTCGTCGCCGATCGACACGCACTCGCGACGATCGTCCCGATGGTGTGCGGCTTCTATTTCTCCGCGGCGGCGATTGACGCCGATACGCGCCTGCGTCTGTCACGGTTCGCGTACTGCCGGCGCCTGGACGACACGCTGATCCTGGAGTCGCCGCTCTCGACGGCGCGGGCGACCCTGCCGGACGTGCTCGGTGGCGCCCTGGTCGGCTCGCTGGCACAGCCGCGCACCTGCGGCGAGGTGCGGGAGACGCTGATCGCGAGCAGGGGGCCGGATGCGCTCCATCTCGGAGCGGTGCAGTCGTGCCTGACGTTGCTGGCCGCCGCCGGCCTGGTGGGGACCGCCGACGGGGAGGGCCGCCTGGCGGAGGATGCCGACCCGGCGCTCGTGCAGTGGGAGTTCCACGATCTGGCCTTCCACGCCCGCTCCCGTCTCGGGCGGCACGACTATCCCTTCGGCGGCACGTTCCCGTTCATCGGGCAGATCGCGCCGTCGCCCGCCGTGGCGCCCGCACGCTCGACCGCCGTCGTCGAGCTCTTCGCTCCCGATCTCGGACGCCTCGGCGCGCAGGACCCCCCGTTCAGCGAGGTCCTCGAACGCCGCACCTCCGCGCGCGAACACGGCGGAGCACCGATCACGGCGCAGCAGCTGGGGGCGTTTCTCTTCCGCACCGCACGGGTGCGCGGCATCCGGCCGGCGGACGGCTCGCGGCCGTACGAAGCCACCAGCCGCCCCTATCCGAGCGGCGGCGCGACCTACGATCTCGAGATCTACGTCACGGTGCACCGGTGCGACGGGATCGCCCCGGGCCTGTACCACTACCTGCCGGTCGAGCACCAGCTCGAGCATCGCGCGGCATCGGCGGACGCCCTCGCACAGCTCCTTCGGGACGCACAGAGCGCCGCGGCGGCGTCCGGCCCGCCGCAACTCCTGATCACGCTGGCCTCGCGGTTCGCGCGGCTGTCGTGGAAGTACCGCAGCATGGCCTACGCGACCACCCTCAAGAACGTCGGCGTCCTTCTCCAGACGATGTACCTGGTGG
>JBDTSX010000144.1:0-9169 GCA_039930925.1 Acidobacteriota bacterium
GCGCTCGAGGAGCATCCGCGGATCGGCGTCGCGGCGCAGACGACCCAGTCGCTCGAGCGAGTGGAACATCTGGTCGGCCTGATTCGGTGCCGGTTTCCGAAGTCCCTCGTCAGATTCATCGACACCGTCTGCAAGCCGACGAAGCAGCGCCAGACCGCCGCGCGCGAGCTGGCGCGCCACTGCGATGTGGTGGTGGTCATCGGCGGGGCCAACAGCAACAACACGCGGGAGCTCGTGAGCACCTGCCGCGGCTATTGTTCGCGCGTCCACCACGTGCAGGCGGCCGGTGACCTCGCTCCCGAATGGTTCCGGGACGCGTCCACCGTCGGGATTACGGCCGGGACGTCCACGCCGGACGACGTGATCACTGGCATCGAAC
Organism: Acidobacteriota bacterium; assembly: GCA_039930925.1. GTDB lineage: Bacteria > Acidobacteriota > Vicinamibacteria > Vicinamibacterales > 2-12-FULL-66-21 > JALZOC01. The sequence continues at coordinate 380 of JBDTSX010000144.1, forward strand.
AGCGGATTCGTGAACTGGGCGCGAGGCCAGTCGAGCCCGCGGGCGCCGCGGCCGCGGGCGCACGGTGAGGCGCAGCGTGCACCAGCGCAGCCGATGGTTCACGGTCGTCGGATTCGCGACGGCGATGGCCTGGATGGAAGCGGCGACGGTGTTCTATCTGCGCACGATGACCGATCGCATCGAGCCGTACCAGGCCAATCCCCTTCCGATTCAGGGAGCCCTTGGACAAGTGGAGCTGGTGCGCGAAGCGGCGACCCTCTTGATGCTCCTGACCGTCGGCATGCTCGCCGCGCGATCCTGGCCGCGCCGGCTCGGCTACGCCGCGCTCGCGTTCGGCGCCTGGGACATTCTGTATTACGTCTTCCTGCGCGGTATGACCGGCTGGCCGGATTCCCTGCTCGACTGGGACATCCTGTTTCTGCTGCCGCTGCCGTGGTGGGGTCCGGTGCTCGCGCCGGTCTCGATTGCCCTGTTGATGATTGCCTGGGGCACGTTCACGACCCAGTTCATCGACGCCCGCCCCGCGACGTCCCGGACCTGGACGATCTGGGGCGCCGCGTCGCTCGGGGCCGTCCTCGCGCTCTACGTCTTCATGACCGACGCCCTGCGCGCGGCACACCTGGGCTCCGAAGCGGTGCGACACGTTCTCCCGGCGGTATTCAACTGGCCGCTATTCCTGCTCGCCCTCGCGCTGATGGCGGCGCCGGTTGTGCAGGGCGGCTGGCCGATACGGCGGCAACGCCGCGCCGCCGCGGCCGTCACGCCAGCGGCTTGATCTCGATCCTCCGGAACCAGCATTCGGCAAACTCGATTTCGATCGCGATCTTGCCGCGCGTCAGCGGGATGAACTGACCGGCGTTCTGCGGATCCGGCTGCTGGATGTTCGAGACCAGATTGACGATCCGTCCATTGACGATGTGCGTTGATCGATCGCCCTGGGCGATCACTTCGACGACGTTCCAGTCGTCCAACCTCTCGAAATCGCCGTCCTTCAGCTTCCGGCTGCTGGTGGGTTCCCGCGGGGTGCCGCCGCGCCCGCCTCCCGGCGCAGCACCACCGACCCGCCCCCCGCCCGTCGCAGGCGCACCGGTTGGTGGCGCCGCCGTGGCCGGCGCGGCAGGGACAGCCGCACCCCGCCCTCCTGTACCGGCGCCGCGGTTGCCGGCCGCCACCAGCGTGATGAAACCAGCCCCGCCGCCGCCCGGCAGACCGCCCTGCACCGCCCGGGTCCCACCGAGCATGAAGTAATCGCCCGTGTCGGTTTCCTGAATCTGGCACTCGAGGCAGGTCGGCCAGACGCGATCCGCCCCGACCAGGGAATACAGGAGCCCGTTGTCGCGCTTGTTCTCGAGGCGGGGGGCGAACCGCTTGGTGCCCCACTTATATTCCACGCGAATGCGGACGTTCTCGAATTCCTGGTTCGTGGCGATGTACCCCGACTCCGCATTCTGCGTGGACGCCTGGTTCCCCATGATGTGGAGCATGCCTTCTTCGATGGTGACCATGCCGCGCGATTGTGCGACGTCCTTGCCCGACGTCTGCAGGAACGTGTACCACCCGTCCAGGTTGCGGCCGTTGAACAGGGAAATCCATCCATCCGATCCAGGCGGCGGGAGAGCGCGGCTCGTTTGAGCGGACGCCGAGCGGGCGAGCAGGAGCGGCGCGGTCACGACGGGCGCTCCGAAGCGGAAGAATTCGCGGCGGTTCATGGAGACACTCCTTCGCGGCCAGACACGCGTCCGGCCTGGGGGGACGTGGATGGCGCACCTTACCACGTACTCCGCCTCCGCTTCCCCCTGCCTCCAACATCAGCGCGAGAAGCGCGGTAAGATTGCCCTACGGCGCCGATTCGCAGGAACGGCGACCTTCGTAACCCGCGTCGTCAGCAAACAAGGAGGACCTGATCCATGGGACAGGTACCGCTCGCCCCGCCCGAGTCACACCCGGTCCAGTCTGTCCTTGACCCCTCCATCGAACGGGGGCAATCATGAACAGCGTCCGCGACTTTGCCCGCTTCAAGGCGGAGCGGCGGAAAATCTCCATGGTGACGGCGTACGACGCCTGGTCCGCGGCGATCGTCGCGCGCTCCAACGTGGACGCGATCCTGGTCGGCGATTCGGTCGCGATGGTCGTCCACGGCCACAAGACGACGATCGCCGCCACCGTCGAAATGATGGCGCTGCACACGTCGGCCGTGGCGCGGGAGGCCGCCGGAACATTCGTGATCGCCGACCTGCCGTTCCTCTCGTTCCGCAAAGGACTTGCGGAGGCGATGACCGCCGTGGGCGCCCTGATGACGAGCGGTGCGCACGCCGTCAAGCTGGAAGGCGTGGACGGTCACGAGGAGGTCATCCGCCACGTGGTCGGATCGGGTGTGCCGGTCATGGGGCACATCGGCCTGACGCCGCAGTCGGTCAACCAGTTCGGCGGCTTCCGGGTGCAGGGCCGGAGCTGCGACGCGGCGGAGAAGATCCTGCGTCAGGCGCATGCACTCGAGGAGCTGGGGTGCTTCTCGATCGTGCTCGAATGCGTGCCGGCGGAGCTTGCCGATCGGGTCACGTCCGCGTTGGCCATTCCGACCATCGGCATCGGCGCCGGCGCCGGGACCGACGGACAGATCCTCGTCCTGCACGACCTGCTGGGCCTCGACAACGGCCACGCGCCGCGATTCGTGCGGCGATACCTGGACGGCGACCGCCTGCTCGCCGCGGCGCTCGATTCGTACGACGAAGACGTCAAGCAGGTCCGCTTTCCGGGTCCGGCGGAGAGCTATACGTGACGGCGGTGTTCGAGAGCCCGTCCGCATGGCGCCCCGCGCGGCGCGCGCAGATCCGCGGCGGCGTCACGCTGGGGTTCGTTCCCACCATGGGCGCGCTGCACGAGGGACACCTCTCGCTGGTGCGGCGCAGCCGGGCGGAGAACGCGCGAACGCTGGTCAGCATCTTCGTCAACCCGACCCAGTTTGACGACCCGCGCGATCTGGCGCAGTATCCTCGGACGCTCGAGCGAGACGTGGCGATCCTGCGCGAAGAGCAGGTGGACTTCGTCCTGCTGCCGGCCGAGGCGCAGCTCTATACGGATGGCTACCATTATCGCGTCACGGAGACGGATTCCTCGACGCGGCTCGAAGGTGCGCATCGGCCGGGTCACTTCGATGGCGTCCTGACGGTGGTCCTCAAGCTGCTGCTGATCGCGTCGGCCGAGCGCGCCTATTTTGGTGAGAAGGACTGGCAGCAGTTGCGTCTGGTCCGCGGAATGGCCGAAACACTCTTCGTGCCGACGACGGTGGTCGGTTGTGCGACGGTGCGAGAGGCCGACGGTCTCGCTCTGAGCTCGCGGAACGCGCGTCTACCACTCTCGGACCGGGCGAAGGCGCCGCTTTTCTATCGCGCGCTTCGCACCGCGGTGAGCGCCGGCAGCGCCGCTGGCGAGCTGCAGTCGGCGGGCTTTCTCGTCGACTACGTGGAAGACCGTGACGGACGCCGGCTCGGCGCAGTGCACCTTGGCGGTGTGCGCCTGATCGACAACGTGCCATTGGGAGAGCGGCGATGATCCTGACCCTCGACGTCGGCAACAGCCAGATCTTCGGCGGCGTGTTCGATCACGGTGAGCTGACGCTGCGATTTCGCAAACCCTCGCGGCCACCCACCTCGTCCGACGAACTGGGACTGTTCCTGCGCAGCGTGATCCGCGAGAACGGGGGGGACCCGGCCGCCGTCGAGCAGATCGCATTGTGCTCGGTCGTGCCGGAGATCATCTACTCGCTGCGGAGCTGCTGCCGGAAATACTTCGGGCTCGATCCCTTCATCCTGCAGGCCGGCGTGAAGACGGGGCTGAAGATCCGCTATCGCAATCCGCTGGAAGTCGGGCCGGATCGGATCGCGAACGCGGTCGGGGCGCTGCACCTCTATCCCGGACGAAACCTGATCATCATCGATTTCGGCACCGCGACAACCTTCGATGTCGTGCACGCCGGCCGCGAATACCTCGGCGGGATCATCCTGCCGGGAGTGCGGATCGCGATGGAGTCGCTCGAGAAGAACACCGCGAGGCTGCCAACCGTGGAGATCGTCCGCCCGACGGAGCTGGTCGGTCGCACCACCATCGAGTGCATTCAATCCGGCCTGTACTTCGGCAACCGCGCGATCGTGAACGAGCTGACCCGGGATATTCGCGAGCAGGCGTTCCACGGGGAATCCGCCGTCGTCATCGCCACCGGCGGCTTCTCGCGCCTGTTCGAGAACGAGGCTGTATTCGACATCCTCCTTCCCGATCTCGTCCTGCTCGGACTCGAGCGCGCGCTGGCGCTCAACGAAGGGGGCAGCCGGCGGTGGAAGGCGTCGCCGACGGAGGTTGCGCCGTAAGCAATGCGTTGACGGGCGCAGCGGAGTAGCAGGCGGGGGCGCTTGCGCCCACCGCCTCATCGTGTTCGATTTTGATTGGCCCGCCTCAGGCAGCCCGCCGCTGCAGCAGGTAGTGTCGTTTTCGGTTGCTCCCGGGCCTGCCGGAACCCGCGTCTTGCCGTAAGTTACGGAATCCTGAAATTCACGTCGCCCGGGTCCTGAAGCCTACGAGCCGGCCTTGGTCATCGGCGTCACGACCAGCGATCGGAACGCGATTCGCGAGTGATCACCCTGGATCATGATGGGACCGGGTGCCAGCTCGTCGTTGTCCAGTGCGCCGCCGGTGAACGCAGGCAGCACGGCGTTGTCGTGGACGCGCTTGCCGTTGAGCGTCGCGGTGATGTGATTGCCGACGACGATCGCCTCGAGCACCTGCCATTCGCCCGCCGGTTTCCCGGCATAGACGTCGGCCGCTTTCCAGCCGTAGATCGCCATCAGCGCCTGACGGCCGGCAGTCGCGGGACTCGCGTTTTCACCGAGCGCGAGCTGCAGCTCGTACCGGCCGCGGATGTAGAACCCGCTGTTCTGCCCCTCGTCGAGCTTGAATTCGGCGGTGACCTTGAAATCCTTGAACTTCGCGACCGAGCGCGGGTTGCACGTCGGCCGCTCGCCGGGCTTCGGGACCTCGTTCAGCCAGACGCCGTCGACGATCGACCACCGGTCCTCGCATGCCGGCGTGGTGCCGGTCCACACCTCTTTGCCGACGCCGGACCCGACCAGCACCACAGGCTTGCCGTAGGTGTGCGTGCCGTTCGCGTTCGACGGCGGCCACACCGGCTGCCGGACGCCGACCCATTTGATTTCCCTGGGAGCGGGCGGGGACGAGGCCGCCCGGGCGGGGGCCGGCGCCGGTGCTGGAGCCGGCGTCGGTGCCGGAGCCCCCGTCGCACCAGGCGCGGCGGTGCCACCGGCGCCTGCCGCCCGCGCACCGCGCTGCGGGCACGGATCCCCCGGCGTGGTGTGATGGCCGACGAGCTTGCCACCCTCCAACCGCGCCCGGTACACCGGGCCGCATGCGGGCTTCGGCAGCGTCTCGCCGCCGCCGCCGTACTGCCACGCGAGCTCGCCGTTCTCCACCCGGATCCAGGAAACGGGGGTGGCGTGCGCCGATCGGTCGAGGAACAGCCCCGAGAGCTCGGCACCGTTCTGCTTCACCTCGAGGAAGTAGATCTTGTCGGTATCCGGCCCCGTCCCGGTGATGTTCCATCGTCCGACGTAGGGGTTCTGCTGCGCCGACAGGGCTACTGCCGCGAGAAGCACACCGAAAACAGTCATCCGGACGCGCATGATCGTACTCCTTGAATCGTTGAAACCGGTGCGAGTCAGGCTCGGCAGCATCCCGAGGCTGGCCTGCGTCGCCCCATCAGGCTGCGCCGTAGTCTACCGGAACAACTTCGGCGCGACCTGATTGAGGTAGAGGCGCCAGTTGCTCCACTCGTGCCCGCCCGGCGTCTCCATCGTCTCGATCTTCACCCCCGCCGCCTTGAGCGCGTCGATCACGGCGAGGCCGTTGGCCCGTGCGATATCGGTTTCACCCCAGCCCCACCAGAACATTTTCAGCTCCTTGTTGTAGGTCGCGAATCGGGCCCCTTCCGTCTTGTAGAAGAAGTCGCGGTCGGCCTCGGTGGTCCATCCTGAGCTCATCACGGCGATGTACCTGAAGGTGCCAAGGTTGTGGAGTCCGACGTTGAGGGTCTGAATGCCCCCCATCGACAACCCCGACAACGCGCGATTCTCGGGGGTCGCGAGCGTCCGGTAGTTCGCCTGGACGTAGGGGATGATGTCCTTGAGCATCTCGTCGTTGAATGGATCTTTGGTCGCGTCGGCCGTCATCACCTGACCGCCCGACGGCGTCCAGCCGGACGGCATCACGACGATCATCGGCTTCGCCTTGTTCTCCGCCAGCAGGTTGTCGAGAATGTCGTTGGCGCGCCCCACCGTCGGCCATGACACGGCCGTGTCTCCGCCGCCGTGGATCAGATAGAGGACCGGATAGCTGGCAGTGCCCTTCTCGTACCCCGGAGGCGTGTAGACGTACATCTCGCGCCTGACGCCGCCAAGCGCCGTGGCGACGTATCGAACCAGCGACACGGCGCCGTGACGAACGTCGCGCGTCTCGGAGAAGTCGCCCGGCACCACCAGCAGGCTCTGCACCTGGGTCTGGTTCGGCGAGACCAGCACGTTTCGCGAGTCAACGGTCGTCACGCCATCCACGTTGAAGATGTACCGCCACGCCCCAGGCTTGACGGCGCGCGGCGTCGTGCCCTCCCAGACGCCGTTGTCCCTTTTGACCATGACGACCGCCGGCGGTCCGCCGCGTCCGCCGCCGGGGGCTGCGGCAGGAGCCGCCGCCGAGGCCGGTGCCGGAGGAGCGGCCGAAGAGGAAGGCGGCGCGGCGGCCAGCGGGACCAAGCTGCCGTTGACGTCGCCGCCAACGGTCACGGCTGTCGCCTGCGGCGCCATCACACGGAAGGTGACGCGGCCGTCGGCGCCAAGTTGCGGCGACACCAGCGCGGGACCGCCACGCCCGCCGCCGCGCCCCTGCGCCGGCGCTTGCGTCGGCGCCGCCGGTGCCTGCGCTGGGGGCGCCTGTGCCAGGAGCGAAGCCCCGCACAGCGTCAGGCTGGCGAGCAGCAGAAGCACGCGTTTCGGACTCGTCATCGGCTCATCTCCGTCCCGACCATGTTCAGTGCATGCCCCTGACCGCTACTGGCGGCGACCCTCAGGGGCCCGCCGGCGAGTGTAGGAGATCCGCGCCGAGTAGCCAAGCCGTGTGGGAGAGTCCGCCGTACCGTGAACACGGCGGACGTGTGGGGCGGCACCTCGGCAGGATCGGACTGCACCTCAGCGCGAGACGGCCCGGCGGCGTCCCTCCAAAAGCGGCCCGGGAAGTCGCGAATCACGGGGCACCCGTGGCGCTCTCCTTCATGTATTACAATTTGCCCGCATCCGCCGGACGCTCCGCGCAACACCCGCGATGGAATCTGGTGTGGCGAATCATGTGTCGAGCGCGCGGATCGTCGGCCTGCTGGATCGGGCCGGGCAGCCACTCGCATCAACGCACTCACAACAAAACGGCCTACCGGGTGAAGCTGGCGCGATGCAGCAGTGAGGATCATGGACAGCAAGCAGCACTGGGAGACGGTTTACAGCACTCTTGGTGAGCGGGACGTGAGCTGGTACGAATCGCTCCCGTCCGTGTCCTTACGGATGATCGAGGCGGCTGGCCTGACCCCTGAAACATGCGTGATCGATGTTGGTGGTGGCGACTCGCGGCTGGTGGATACGCTGGCCGCGCGAGGGCTGGACTGTCTGGCCGTGTTGGACGTCTCGGGCGCGGCCCTGCACCGCGCGCAGGCCCGTCTCGGAGAAGCGGCCGCCACGTTCACATGGATTGAAGCGGACGTCACGGCGGACTGGGCGCTGAAGCCGATGGACGTGTGGCATGACCGCGCGGTGTTTCACTTCCTGATGACGGCAGAGGATCGCGCCCGGTACCGCTCGCAGTTGCGGCAGACCCTGAAGCCTCGCGGCACGGCCATCGTCGCGACGTTCGCCTTGCATGGTCCGGAGACCTGCAGCGGTCTGCCGGTCGCGCGCTACTCACCGGAGACGCTGGCGGCGGAATTGGGCGACGAGTTCAGGTTGACCGAAGTCGTCCCGTATGAGCACCGCACACCGTGGGGAACAGTCCAGCCTTTCATCTACGCGCGCTTCACGCGCGTTCTTCCGGATGCGCCGATCCTGTCAGGAAAGGATACCGATGCGCCATCCGTGTTCTCTCCGGTCACGGTGCTCACCGAAGCACAGCGCCAGAAGCACCTCTCCGCCCTCCGCGTCCCGGCCGTGTGCGTGCTGGACCCCGATGGAGACATTGTGCGCTGGCTGAAGCGCACCCACCGTGGCACCCTCAGCGAAACGTGGGCGTGCTACCACAGCGAGCTCTACGAGTTCGATCTGGCTGGGACGCGGATCGGGATGGTGGGCTGCGCGGTGGGTGCGCCGTATGCCGTTCTCGTTGCCGAACAGATGTTCGCATGTGGCTGCGAGCTGCTCGTCAGCCTGACCTCGTCGGGACAGATCGCCAGGGTCGCCGAGCCGCCGTATTTCGTCCTGGTGACGCGGGCACTCCGCGACGAAGGCACCAGCTACCATTACCGGCCCGTCGCACGGTTCGCGGAGGGCGACCCGGCCCTCCTGGACGCGGCACGCGCGGCGCTCCGGACGGCTGGCTTGGAGGTGCGCGAGGGCGCAAGTTGGACGACCGATGCCCCGTTCCGCGAGACGGCTGCGGCCGTGGCTGACGCCGAACGTGAGGGCATTCTGGCGGTGGAAATGGAATCGGCCGCGCTCTATGCGTTTGCGGCGGCGAGGCGCAAGCGGGTCC
>JBDTSX010000145.1:0-9122 GCA_039930925.1 Acidobacteriota bacterium
GCCGGACGACTCAGGCCGGGCTCGTCCGGTCTAAACGTCACAAAGCTCGATCGCCTTGGACAGGGTCTCGATTGGATCGTGCCCCTGAGTGGGCGAATACTCGTGTGACACGAAGCCGGTGTATCCCAGCTCCGCGATCGCCTGCATGATGAACCGGTAGTTCAATTCCTGCGAATCGTCGATGTCGTGCCGACCCGGATTGCCGCCGGTGTGAAAATGACCGATCCACTGGAAATGATCGCGGATGTTGCGGACGATGTCGCCATCCATGATCTGCGCGTGATAGATATCGTAGAGGATCTTCACGCGCGGCGAATTGACGCGTTTCATCACGTCCACACCCCAGGCGATGTGGTCGAACATGTAGTCCTTGTGATTGACCTTGCTGTTCAAGTACTCCATGCAGATCGTCACCTGTTTGTCTTCCGCGTGCGGCTTGACCGCATTCAAAAAGGCGACGCAGGAGTCCGCCCCTTCCGCATCGGCCATCCCGTTCCGATTGCCGGAAAAGGTGATGATGTTCGGTACGCCGTTGGCCGCCGCTTCGTCGATGGCGGCATTCATCAGCGGCTGGAGCTTCTCGTGATTTTCCTTACGGTTGAGCGCGACCTGGATCCCACCGCCCGGTCCGCCGGGATACATCGATGGGACGAGACCGTACTTCTTCAGTGTCGGCCAGTCGGCCGGCCCGATCAGATCGAACCCTTTGATCCCCAGCCGCGCCGCTTCCCGGCAGCAGTCATCGAGCGGCGCGCCGCGCGTGAACACGCCGCGCGTCACCCCCTGCTTGATGCGCCCTTTCCGCGCTGGGGTCGAGGGCGTTTGCGCGTCAGTCGCGCGTCCGGCTCCTAGCGCCAGCGCCGCGGTCATCGCCCCGAGAAACTGTCTACGCTCCATGGCGGTCCCCTTCGATCAGTGAGATATCGCAGTATAGGCGACTGCGGCCGATGGCATACTTCGACGTCCGTCGGCTTGACCTTCCGCCTGAAGGCGGAAGCCACGGGAACAAATCCCGTACTCGTGGCATGTCCGCTTGAAGGCGGAAGCGACGGAACACACCCAATACTTGGGGCTTCCACTTGCAGGCGGAAGGCACGGGTAACAAAATCCAATACTTGTCCTTCCGACTGAAGGCGGAAGAGCTTCCTTGAACAGGCCACACCGATCACAATCCATCTTGGGTCCCCCGGGTCAACCACCGCCGGCCGCGGGGTCCACGAACAGCGAGCAGTGCGGATGGGTGCGCAGCAGCGAGGCGGGGACCGCGTCGCTGATGTCACCCCCGACCGTGCGGTGAACGATCGGCGCCTTCGATTCACCGGCCGCGAGCAGCCAGACTTCTCTCGACGCCAGGATCGCGTGCATCCCGACGGTCACCCCCCACCGTGGAAGGTTGCCATGGCTCAGGTATCGCGCCGACGCGGCAATCGTGCTGTCGTGCAGATCAACGCGCCGCGTGGGGCTGTCTGCCCCGGAACCTGGCTCATTCATACCGAGGTGTCCGTTCAACCCGATCCCCAGGATCACCAGGTCGAAGCCTGCCCCGATCGCAGCATCGTATCGCCGGCAGTGCTCGTCGATATCCGCCACATCGGTGTCCAGGAAGTGTGCGGAGCGCTCCGGCAGGTCGATCCGGCCGACCAACTGGTGCAGGAGCATCTGCCGGGTCCGTCCAGGGTCGTCCGGCGCAAGGCCGCCGTATTCGTCCAACGCAAACGTCGATGCGCCGGCGAAGGAGACCTCACCGGCGCGGACGCTCCGTACCATCTCGGCGTAAACAGGACTGGGCGTCAGGCCGGTCGGCAAACAGATGCGCAGGCGGGGATTCGTCCGGAGCCGATCCCGCCAGAACGTCGAGACACCGGCGACCCAGGCCGGTTCGGAGTCAAATCGCAGCAGGTTCATTCAGCAGAGCCATTTCCTTCATTCGACCGTCAGCCGCTGGCCGTGCGCTCAAATCAGCCTTGGGGTTCATGCGGGTATGACCGGTTCAGGACTGCGGCTGTCGGGCGTCGTCAAACCACAGATCGATGGGCTTCGAGACGACGGGACGAAACGGCAGGGCAACCCTCTGCCCCGTACGCGCTGAGTGATACGCGGCATAGATCAGCTCGAGCACCGCGCGTCCGTCCTCTCCCGTCGTGACCGGCAGCTTGTCCTCCCGCACGCAGTCGATGAAATGCTTCAGCTCTTGTGGGTAACCCTGATTGAACGCTTCCTCGAAAATGGTGAACGTCCAGCCGCGGGTGGATCCGGATTTTTCCACCGCGTAGCCATAGCCGTTTTCACTATAGGTCAGCGCCGAGTTTCCCATGAACAGGTCGGCATAGATGACGCCGCCGGTTCCGGTCACCTCGATCCGATCCTCCATGCCGCCGAGCTTGGCCCAGCTATTCTCGACCACGCCAATCGCCCCGCCTTCGAACTCGACGACGCAGACGGCGTTTTCTTCAGCGCGGGTCCGCCCGGGATGAATCAGTCCGGTCTGCATGTGCGCCGACACACTCACCACTGTCGGCCGGCCTCCGAGCATCCAGCGCAGCCAGGCCAGGCCGTGGCACCCCATGTCCATGAAGGCGCCGCCGCCGGCACGGTTGACGTCGTAGAACCAGTCGCTGTGCGGGCCTGAGTGCTTCTCGCACTGCCGGAGGTGATAGATCCGGCCGATCGCCCCCTCGCCGACGAGCGTCCGGACCCGCTCGTACTTCGGCGCGAAGCAGAGCTCCTCGGCGTACATCAGTTTTCGATCGTGCGCCTGGCAGACCGCGATCATCTCATCCGCTTCCTCGAGCGTCAGGCACAGCGCCTTCTCGACGATGACGTGCTTGCCGGCGCGCGCGGCCGCAATCGTCGCCCGCGCGTGAAGATCCGTCGGGAGACAGACGTCCACCACGTCGCAATCGCAATGCGCGATCACCTGCTCGATGCTGCCGAACCAGCGCGCAATGCCGTGCCTGCGCGCGAAGGCCTCCCCACGCTCCGGACTGCGTGACGCGACCGCGACGATTTCGGCATCGGGCACGAAGCGGTGATACGACTCGGCATGAATCTCGGCGATGAAGCCGGTGCCAAGGAGGGCCACTCGTGTTTTCCTCATACCCAGATCTCCATGGCCGCCACTGCGCTTCCTACGGTTGCCAGAGGTGCACCTGGAGGCGCCGGGCTGGATGACACTATTGTCGACAGTTGATGGCGGACCGGAATCCGCGGTATAAGGTGCGGCATGCGCTGCATCCGAATGTCGTTCATCCTGCTCGTGATTTTGTGCGTCCAGTCCATTGCCGCCCAGGTGCCAGGGACCCGGCCGCTCCGCATTATTGCATTCGGCGCGCATCCGGACGATGCGGAGCTGAAGTTTGCCGGGACCGCGACGCTCTTCGCCGCGCAGGGCGCCAAGGTCAAGCTGGTCGCGCTCACCAACGGCGACGTCGGCCACTTCTCGCAGGCGGGAGGCCCCCTCGCGCAGCGCCGAAAGGCCGAGGTCGAAGCCTGCCACAAGCAGATCGGCGTAGACACCGAGGTCCTCGACATCCACGACGGCGAGTTGATGCCCGATCTCGAAACGCGGAAAAAAGTCGCCAACCTGATTCGCGCATGGGACGCCGACATCGTCCTCTCCCATCGTCCGTGGGACTACCATCCGGATCATCGCGCGGTTGGCAAGCTCGCCGAGGATGCGGCCGTGGTCGTGGCGGCGCCGTACTTCGCGCCGTATACGCCGCCGACGCGTGGCAATCCGATCTTTCTCTTCTACTCCGACGGGTTCAAGAAGCCGTACCCGTTCGATCCGATTCTCGCGGTCGGCTTCGACGAGGTGGCGCAGAAGAAGTGGGATTGCATTTCCGCGCTTCCGTCTCAATTCGGCGATGCCGACTCGTGGCAGGCGCGATACGGGCGGAACGTGCCAACCGACGAAACGGCGCGGAAGGCCTTCCTGATCGACATCGTGAAGCAGCGGAACGCCGACGTCGCGAACGAGTTCCGGCCCCTGCTGATCAAGCTGTACGGCGAGCAGAAAGGCCGGGGCGTCAAGTACGCGGAGGCGTTCGAGCTGAATCAGTACGGACGGCAGGCCAGTGCGGACGATTTGAAGACGATGTTTCCGACGTTCAAGTGAAGGAGTCGTTAGTCGTTAGTCGTTAGTCGTTGGTCGTTGGTCGTTGGTCGTTGGTCGTAAGTCTGAGTCTTGGTCCTGAGCCTTGGGTCTTGGGTCTTGGGTCCTGGGCTGAGTTACCCGATCTTTACGACCATCATCGTCGCGTCGTCGAACGCTTCGCGGGTGCCGCGGAACTCGGCGATCACGGACTCGACGCGCGTGAGCAGGTCCTCGGCGCCGGCGGAGGCGAGGAGGAGACTCTCCAGCCGCTCGGCCCCGAACATCTCCTCCGCTTCGTTCTCTGTCTCGACGCAGCCATCGGTGTAGCAGAAAATCAGATCGCCCGGGTCGAGCTGGACGCGGGTTTCCGAGTAGCCGCGTCCCGCCAGCAGCCCGATCGGCAGCCCCGACGAGCTCATGTGCTCGAGCCGTCCATCCTTGCGAATCACGTACTGCGGATTGTGGCCGGCGTTGACGTAGGTCAGCTCGCGCGTGACGGGATCCAGGATGCCCATGAACAGCGTGGCGTAGACCGGGCCGGGAGTGTTCCCTTCGACATCGACGTCGATCTCGCGGGCGATCGCGGCGAGATCCTGCCCGAGCGCGAGACGCGTGCGGAGCGACGCCTGGATGTTCGCCATCAGGAGCGCGGCACCCACCCCCTTGCCAGAGACGTCGCCGACCAGGAGCGCAATCTTCCAGTCGAGCAGCGTGAAATAGTTGAAGAAGTCGCCGCCCACTTCACGCGCCGGCACCGAGACGCCCTTGATCTCCGTGGCGCCGACACGAAGCGGACCCTGCGGCAGCATGTCCGCCTGAATCTGGCGCCCGAGCTCGAGCTCTCGACGGATGCGTTCCTGTTTGACGGCGTCGCGCTGGTGCTGCTCGACGTCCTCGGCCATGCGATTGAATGCGCGGGCCAGCCGGCCGATTTCGTCGTTGGCGCCCACTTTCACGCGCGCGGAATAGTCCCCCTGGGCGATCCGGTTCACGCCGTCGCTGAGCGTGGAAAGATGGCGCGTCAGGCGCGAGGACAGCGGCACGATGCCGATGAGGGCCAGGCCGATGAAGCCGAGGCCGACCCCGGCGTTGCGCACGCTGGTGCGGCGGAGCTGATCGAGCGACGCGCCGACCGGACGGGCGATACCGAACCTCAGGCCGGACCCGTTCGGATCCGCGGTGGTCACGACGATCCAGTCAGGCGTCACCGTCGTTCCAGGAGGCGTGTCCTGCTTGACGATGCCGTTGTTGATCGCCTCGACCTGCTTGCGGTCCTCTTCGGTCGGCGTGTACAGCCGTCCATCCTTGCCAATCGCAAACGGCACTTCTCCGCGATCCCGCCGGGTGGTCGTGAACACCGTCGCGAGAAGGTTCGGCATGTTCACTTCGGCGTTGGCACGGCGGACGACCTCGCCGTTGCGTTCGACCGTCACGTCGAGGCGGCTTCCCGAAAGCGCCGTGCGGCGACGCGTAGGCCCGGCAGTCGGCGCCGCCGTTGACGCGCCGCGCGCGGCCTGAGCGGTGGCAGGAGCCGGCTGGTTCGCGGGCTGCCGCGGTTTGGATTTTGCGGAGGCGGCGGGCGACGGGGCGTCCCGCGCCTTTTCGCCGGCCGCTTTTTGTGCCTCGACGACTTTTTTCTGGACCTCGGCCGCGCCCAGCTGAATGCCCTGCACGATGCCGAGCATGCGCTGGTTGACCTCGGCGACGATCCGTCCGCGCTCTTCGGGCGTGAGCTTCTCCCACTGCTCTCCCGACCCGACCAATTGCTGCATGATCTCGCGCCGGATCGGCATCATGTCGAACATGATGCGATCCTTCTCGTCAGCGCCGGGTACGGCGGGCGGCGCTCCGGGAACTGGCGGCGGACCACCCCGGTCAGCGGCGCCGTCCGGTGTGGCGCCGCGGGGGAAATAGCGATCAGGCGGAGGACCGGGCCGAGTCGGGTCGCTTGGAAAGCGCACGCTGAAGCCGCGGTCCTGCGGATTGCCGCGCGAGGGATCACGCCCGGACGGCGGCGCGCCGAAATCCGGCCGAATCGTACCTGGCGAGATCCCGGCGGACGGCGGCGTCGGAACAGTGGCTCCTCCCGCCACGGGCGCCGCGGGCAGGGCGGGTACCGGCGCAGCGCCTGGTAGCGGCGGCGGACTCGGCAGCGCAAGGGTGACGCCCGGCGCAATCGGCGCGCTCGGAGCCGACGGCGCAGCGGCAGGAGCGTCGCCGCGCGGGCCGCGCCCGCCGCCAAAACCACGACCGCCGCCACGACCATCCGGTCCCGGCCCCTGTGCCCCGCCGCCGCGACGATCTCCGGGGCCGCGCATGCCGCGGACTTCGATGTTGTTGAGCAGCATCGCCACTTCACCGAGAGCCTCGGCGACGGTGTCGGAGGGTTTCTCTGCGCTCGCCGCAGCGGCCGCTTCGGCGACTTGCGCCGGCGGCATCGGCGGCGCCGGTGCGGCGGGCCTCGGCGTGGTCGCGGCTGCCCGCACACCCGTGGTCGCGACGGCGTCGCGCTGCACTTCCATCAGGTGGGCGACGCGCGCGCTGAGCTGCTCGGTCACGAGATCCATGCGCTGCGTCAGCTCGCCGGCGAGCAACTCGGACTCGTGCCGGGCAGCTTGCCGCATCGCGGCCACATTGCTGGTGTACGTGAAGAGCGTGACGGCGCCGAGCGGCACGACCGAGAGCAGAAAGAAGGCGACGATCAGGCGGAGGCGCAGGTTCATTGATATCGCAGAGCCGCGTGTCGGCGGTCTCGTCCTACTCTACGCGAGTCCCCTGCCGATTGCTTCACAATCGGCCGGTGACAAAAGTGGGGCGTCTTGTTCGGCGTGCTGAAGCGTGTACGCGGCAGATCGGGACTCGGGATCCGAGTTCGAGGCTCGGGATCCGGGCCCCGCCAGGCTCACCGCGCGGGGAGCATCTTGCCCGGATTCATGATGTTGTCCGGATCGAGCGTCTGCTTGATCGCGCGCATCACGTCGAGCGCGGCGCCGTGCTCGGCGTCGAGGTACTTCATCTTGCCCAGCCCGACGCCGTGTTCACCCGAGCAGGTGCCGCCCGCGGCGAGGGCGCGCGCGATCAGCCGCTCGTTCAGACGCGTCACTTCCGCCATCTCGGACGGGCTGTCCGGATCGATGACGTAGACCATGTGAAAGTTGCCATCGCCGACGTGGCCGACGAGCGCGGCGGGGAACGGCGCGTGCTCCGCATCGCGCTTGGCCTCGAGAATATTCTCCACCAGGGCGGAGATCGGGACGCAGACATCGGTGGGCCAGCTGCGAGCGCCCGGGCGCAGCGCCAGCGCCGCATAGTGCGCATCGTGGCGTGCCTGCCACAGGCGCGCGCGCCTCGGGCGTCGCCGCCCATTGGAAACCCGCGCCGCCGTTGTCCTCCGCGATCTCGCGGACGGCGTCAGCCTGCTCCTTCACGTTCGCCTCGGAGGCGCCGTGGAAGTCGAAGAAGAGCGTCGGCGCCACCGCGCAGTCGATCTTCGAATACCGGCGTACCGCTTCGAGATGCACGTCGTCCATCAGCTCGCACCGCGCCACCGGGATGCCGAGCTGGATGGTGGTAATCACCGTCCGCACCGCCCCCTCGAGCGTCGCGAACGCGCACGAGGCGGAAGACACCGCCTCGGGCCGGCCGTAGAGCCGCAGGGTCAACTCGGTGGTGATCCCGAGCGTGCCTTCGGAACCAACGAAGAGCCGGGTCAGGTCGTAGCCGGACGCCGATTTGCGCGCGCGCCCACCGGTGTGGATGACGCGCCCGTCCGCGAGCACCAGGGTCAGCCCGAGCACCGCCTCGCGCATCGTGCCATACCGCACCGCCGTGGTGCCGGACGCGCGGGTCGCAGCCATCCCGCCGAGCGTGGCGTCGGCGCCCGGATCGACAGTGAACATCAACCCGGTATTCTGCAGCGCCTTGTTCAGCTGACGGTGGGTGACGCCGGCCTGGACGGTGGCGTCGAGATCGTCGGCGCTGACGCGCAGCACCTGGTTCATCTGCTGCAGGTCGACGGTCAGCCCGCCGCTCGTCGCCGAGATGTGCCCCTCGAGCGAGGTGCCCGCGCCGAACGGCACGATCGGGGTCTGGTGCTGCGCGCACAACCCGACGATCGCGCTGACCTCGTCGGTCGAGGCGGGGAACGCCACGGCGTCCGGCGCGGAGCCCGCGTGATAGGACTCCCCCCGGCTGTGATGATCGCGGACCGCCTCGACGGTGGAGAACCGCGCCCCCAGCAGACCGCGGAGCGACTCCGCCAGGGCGGAGGAAAAACTCACACGGCTTCGCGGAGCCAGTCGCGAAACGTCTGCAGGTCCTGTTTGAAGCACGTCATCATCTCCGCGGGGGTTTTCCCCAGGTCATATTCGTGGTGCTGGCAGAGCGGCCCGCGATAGCCGGACGCCGCCAGCGTGGAGAAGAACTTCCGGCTGATCATCCCCTGGCCAAGCGGACACCACGCCGGCCGCCAGCCGGCCGCCGTTTTTTCCCACCGATAGTCCTTCACGTAGACGACCGTGTAGCGCGGTGCCGCCAGGCGGGCGTGCAGCGGCCAGGCCAGCCCGCCCTCGATGGTCGCGTGGCCGATGTCGAACGCGATCCCGATCGCCGCTGGATCGAGCGGCTGGATGACTTGCATCGCATCCCAGATCGGCCCTCCGAAGTAGTCCGGCCCCGAATGATTCTCGATGCCCCCGACGACCCCCAGGCTCTTGTTCAGCTGCGCGAGGTCTCTGAGCCGCGCCTTGATCTCCTCGAGTTGCGCCGGGATCGGCCGATCCGCGGTGTAGTGCATCGCGCCGAGACGGTAGTTGCGGATGCCGGACGTGACCGCGGCGCGCAGGATCTTTTCCGCTGTCGGATCGACGCCGGTGATGTCGGTGGTGATCATCGCCACGTCGAGCCTTCTCTTCTTGAGGGCTTCGACCATCCGTGGCAGGTCGTCGTCTACCCGCTCCGGCGCGATATGCGTCGATGCTTTCCGTACGGGACATTCGATCCCGTCCCAGCCGACCTCCGCGACCAG
>JBDTSX010000146.1:0-9112 GCA_039930925.1 Acidobacteriota bacterium
CGGCCGAGCCGTACAACGTGACCGCGGCCTATGGTCTGGCAATCGCGATCACGCGATCGGGGTCGGCCGAGGAAGGGCGCGCCGCGATGCAGCGCTTCGAGGCGCTGCGCTCGACCAATTACGCGAGGACGTATTCCCAGACCTACATGGAGCAGGGCGCGTACGCCGAGGCGATGGCATCGACCGGCGCCGAGGCGGATCTCGTCGACGCCGCACCGCCGGCGGTGGTCTTTGCAGATGCCACCAGCGCGATGCTGCCCGCTGCGGCTGCGCCGCCCGCCAGGCAGCCGGATGCCGCACCCGCGGGCAGCGTCATGCTGGTGGACGTGGATGGCGACGGCGACCTCGACCTCCTGGAAGCCGGCCAGGGAGGCCTTCGCCTCTACCGGAATACGCGCGGCGTGTTGACCGACGCGACCGCGGCGGCCGGCTTGTCCGGGCCAGCCGCCGCCGCGGTGGCGGCGGACTACGACAACGACGGCCGGCCCGACGTGCTCGTGCTCGGCGTGACCGGGACGCGGCTCCTGCACCAGCGCGCGGACGGACGGTTCGAGGAGGCGCAAGGCCTGCCCGCCTATCCGCACAGGTCACGCTCCGCCGCGTTCCTCGACGCCGATCACGACGGCGATCTCGACATCCTGATCGCAGGCGACCGCGCGCCCAACCAGTTGCTGCGGAACAATGGCGACGGCACCTTCACCGACATCAGCGCCGCCGCGGGGGTGGTCGCGGCCGACGCGGCCGGCATCGCCGTCGTGCCGACCGACTTCGACAATCGCCGCGACCTCGACATGCTCGTCGTGCGCCGGGGTGCCGCGCCGCTCCTCCTGCAGAACGTCCGGGACGGCTCATTCCGGGACGCTGCCGCGGCGAGCGGGCTGCCGCGCGAAGCGGACTACCCCGCGGTGGCTGCCGGCGACTACAACAAGGACGGCTATCCGGATTTCTTCTTCGCACGCGCCGGTGCGCCGGGCGTGTTCGCGACCAGCGATGGGAAGGGCCGCTTCGTCACGAGCGCTGGCCCGGCCGCGTCGGCGGGCGCGATTGCCGCGCAGTTCGTTGACTACGACAACGACGGCCTGCTCGATCTGTTCATCGTCGGAGATCGACAGGCGCGACTGTTCCGGAACCTGGGGAGCCAGTGGATCGACATGAGCCAGCGCGCGGGGCTCGCGGGCGACGCACTGCAGGCGGCGGCCACCGATCCGTTTCAGTCCGCCGCCTCCGCGGATCTCGACGGCGACGGCGACACCGACATCGTCCTGCGACTGGCCAGCGGCGCCCTGCGCGTGTGGCGTAACGATGGCGGCAGCCGCGGTCACTCGCTCCGGGTTCGACTGGACGGACGGGTCAGCAATCGCGGCGGGGTGGGCTCGAAGATCGACCTGCGTGCGGGCAGCCTGCGCCAGCGGATCGAGACGTCGGCGGCGATTCCCATGGCCGCGCCGGCGGACCTGCTGTTTGGTCTCGGCGCGCGGCCGACCGCCGACGTGGTGCGCGTCCTGTGGCCATCCGGCACCGTGCAGGCGGAAACCGCGCCGGTCGCATCCACGACCGGAGGCGGAGCGCCCGTCGTGACCATCGAGGAATTGAACCGCAAACCCTCGTCGTGCCCGTTTCTCTTCACCTGGAACGGCACGCGCTTCGAATTCCTCACCGATTTCATGGGCGGCGGGGAGCTCGGCTACTGGCTCGCGCCGGACCAGCGCGCTGCTCCGGATCCCGACGAGTACGTCCGCATTCCGAGCGATCGCCTGAAGGTGCGCGACGGCCGGTACGATCTGCGGATTACCAACGAGCTCGAAGAGACGCTCTTCCTCGATCGCGTGCAGCTGGTCGCGGTCGATCATGCGGAAGGGGTCGAGGTGTACCCGAACGAAGGGTTGAAGGAAGCGCCGCTGCCGCCGTTCGTCCTGACGACCACGCGCGGCGCGCGGCCGCTGGCTGCGGCCGTGGACGACGCGGGGCAGGACATGCTGTCGCGTCTGGCCGCCGTGGATCGACGGTATGCCGACAGCTTCCGGCTGATCGAGCCGAGAGGTTATGCCGCCGCGCATACGCTCGCTCTCGATCTCGGCGAGGATGCGGCGCGCGCCGTGCTGGTGATGACCGGTTGGACCGACTACGCGTTTTCGAGCGACAACGTCGCCGCGTCTCAGAGAGGACTGACGCTGCATCCGCCGTCACTGGAAGTGCAGGATGCGTCGGGCGCCTGGCGCACGGTGGTCAAGGACATCGGGATTCCGGTGGGCCGGCCGCAGACCGTCGTCGTCGATTTACGGGGAAAGCTGGGCGGGTCGCGGCGGGTGCGCATCGTCACGGACATGCGGATCTACTGGGACCAGATCCTGGTGGATACGTCTGGCGGTGGCGCGCCGACCCGCGTGTCGCGCCTCGACCCCGCCGCCGCCGATCTACGTTCACGCGGCTTTTCGGCCGAAGTGATGCCGGACGGACGCGAGCCGATCGTCTACGACTACAGCCGCGTCACGCAGGAGGCGATGTGGAAGGTCATGCCGGGGCGATACACGCGCGAGGGAGATGTCCGTCCGCTGGTGCGCGCCTCCGACGACATGTTCGTCGTCGCCAGGCCGGGCGACGAGGTAGCGCTGTCGTTCGCCGGGTCGGCGCTTCCGCCGCTGCCCGCCGGCTGGACCCGCACGTTCCTGTTATATGCGGACGGGTTCAGCAAGGAGATGGACATCAACTCCGCCAGCCCGCACGAGGCGGGCCCGCTGCCATTCCACCGCATGACCCGCTATCCCTACGATGGGCGCGAGCACTATCCCCGCTCGCAGGCCCACCTCGACTACCTCGCCCGCTACAACACCCGCGTCGTCCACAACGAGATGCCGCCGCTGGACTAGGGCGTTGGTGACAACGTCCAGCTGAAGCCGGACGCCATCGATGACGACTGGGCCGATCTTCCCGTGGCGTCCGGCTTTAGCAGCCGGACGAATACGCCGCGGTCCATAATCGATCCATGTCCTCAACGATTCGCTACGCCGCGGCGGCGTGTCAGACCGACCTGCCGAACCCGATTGACCGGCGCCAGATGGCGGCGAATACCGAGCGGATGCTCTCGATGATCGACTCCGCAGTCGCGGGCAGCGCGCCGTTCCTGCCGGTGCGGCTGATTGTCTTTCCCGAGTTCGCGCATGCCGCGCCGGTTTTTGCGACGGTCGCGGAGCTCCTCGAGAAGCTCGCGGTACCGATCCCCAACGAGCACACTGACCGCCTGCACCGCAAAGCGCGCGAGCATGGCGTCTACGTGCAGAGCGGGTCGATGCTCGAAATGGACCCGCGGTGGCCGGGCGTGGTGTTCAACACCACCTGCCTGATCGGGCCTGAGGGAATCCTCTACAAATACCGCAAGGTGAACCCGTGGATTCCCTACGAGGTGCACTCGAGCCCGCACGATCTGGAAGGCTACGACGAGCCGCTCTTTCCCGTCGCCGACACGCCGATCGGCCGCATCGGCTGCGCGATCTGTTACGACTGGCTGTTTCCGGAGGCGATCCGTCAGCTCGCGGCCAACGGCGCCGAGGTGCTGGTGCGCGTCTCGGCGTACATGGATCCGTGGGGAGCGACCGAGCCGATGAACTGGTGGACGATCGTGAACCGGTGCCGGGCGCTCGAGAACACCGCCTACGTCGTCGCCGCGAACCAGGGGGCGAGCCTGCGGCACTACCCGCCGTATTCATGGCCGGGCGGCAGCCAGGTCGTCGATTTCGACGGGCGCCTGCTGGCCGAAGCGTCGCCGGGCCCAGGCGAGCGGATCGTCGTCGCGCCGATCGATATCAGCGGGCTGCGCCACGAACGCGAGACGCGCCGCGGGCATCACATGCTGGCGCACCTGCGGACCGAGGCATACCCCGTGTACGGCCGCCACGGCTACCCGCCGCCGCTCCCGGGCGAGATGTCGTACGAGCGCAATCTCGAGTTGATCGAGGCTGCCAAGCGGCAGATCGATCCGCCGGACCTCGGAAGCCCCACTCCGGTGGCGGTCACTTCGCCGCCGGCTTCTTCGCCAGGATCGCCTCCATCTCGTCCATGACCCGATTCATCTTCTTCACCGTCAGCTCCAGCGGCTCGTCGGTGGTCATGTCCACGCCGGCGTCTTTCAGCAGATCGATCGGGTACTTCGAGCCGCCCGAACCGAGGAACGTCAGGTAGTTCTTGGTGGCGGCGGGGTCGCCGGCCAGCACCTTCTCGGAGAGCGCCGACGATGCGGTGAAGGAGGTGGCGTACTGGAACACGTAGAAATTGCGATAAAAGTGCGGAATGAACGCCCATTCGTGCTGAATGTAATCGTCCACGATGCACACGCCCTGGTCGTGGCCGTAGTACTTCTTCGTAATTTCCGCGTAGAGTTTCGAGAGCGCGTCGCCGGTCAGCGGTTCGCCTTTCTCGTCCATCTCGTGCACCCGGAGCTCGAACTCCGCGAACTGGGTCTGGCGGAACACCGTGCCCTTGATCCCCTCGAGATAGTTGCCGAGCAGCGACAGCTTGGCGGAGTCGTCGGTGATCGTCTTCAGCATGTGATCGATGAGCAGCGCCTCGTTGAAGGTGGACGCGACCTCGGCGACGAAGATCGGATAGCCGGCCAGCGGGTACGGCTGCAGCTTGTTGGAGTAGTACGACTGCATTGTGTGACCGAGCTCGTGCGCGACGGTGCTGACGTCCGTGTACTTGCCGTTGTAGTTGATCAGCATGTACGGATGCACGTCGAAGGCGCCGCCGTTCGAGTACGCGCCAGACCGTTTGCCCGGAGTCGGATAGAGATCGATCCAGCGCTCCTTGAAGGCGCGCTGTGCGGCGTTGGCGTAGTCCGACCCGAGCGGCTTCAGCGCCGCCATGACCTGCTGTTCCGCTTCCTCGGCGGTGTAGTTCAAGTCCACCGACGATACCAGCGGCGCATAGAGGTCGTAATAGTGCAGCTCCGACAGCCCCATCATCCGCTTGCGCAGGTTGAGGTAGCGATGGAACGTCGGCAGGTTGCGGTTGACGCCATCGACCAGCCGCGTGTAGACCGAGGTCGGGATGTTGGCGGCGTCGAGCGAGCTCTCGAGCGCGGTCCGGTAGTTGCGCGCCTTGGCGTAGAACTCGTCGGTTTGCACCTGGCCATTCAACGTCGCGCCGAACGTGCCGCGGAAGCTGCCGAGGGCGCTGAAGAAGGTGGACATGACCTTCTCCCGATCCGCCCGGTTGGGGACCGCCCGATACAGGCTGAAGCCGGAGCTATCGAGCTTCACGCTCTTGCCGTCGCTCAGCGTCACGCTGGGATATGGGAAATCGGCGTCCGACAACAGCCCGTAGACGTTCGAGGCGGTGCCCGCCATCACCGAGGTGCCCGCGAGCAGCTTCTCTTCCGCGTCGCTGAGGGTGTGCGTGCGCCGGCGCTGGATGTCGTCCAGGTAGAACGCGTAGACCTTCAGCCTGGGCTCGCTGGCCACGAACTTGTCGATGGTGGCCTTGTCGATCTTGAGGATTTCCGGCTCGATGAATGCGGTCTCGGTGGATAGCGTCGCGCCGAGCTGGGTCATCTCCTGCTGCATGCCCTGATACGTGCTGACGCGCGTGTCCTGGTCGGAGGTCATGCTGGCGTAGACGTAGAGGCGCGAGAAGTCCTTCGACAGCCGGCTCGTCAGCTCCAGCGCGTCGGCGAGCTTCTGCGGCGACGAGCCCAGCGTGCCTTTGAAGACACGTACCGAGGTGATGCCGGCGGGAAGCTCCTCTTTCGCGGCGCGCCACGCCTGATCGCTCTTGTAGATCTGCGAGAGATCCCACTTGTACTTATCGGGGATGCTGCTGCGCTCCCGCTGCTGGGCCGACAGGGCGAGGCCGGCGGTGCCGGCGAGCGCGACGATGGCGATCGCATGCTTGAGGAGGGTCTTCATCCGGCGATTATAGCCGTCGCGCGCCGGCCGAACCGGCCGGCCATCACCGGCTCCGTCACAAACCTGTGCGGAATTGTGGGTCCGGCAGACGCGTCAAGGCCGCTGCGTCATCCTCATCGGCCGTCCGTGCGCGCGCCTTCTGCCACCGACGTCACGATCAGTTCCACCAGTGCGGAGGCCGGCGTCGCGCCCAAGGCGGCCTGCGACTGCGCGGAGAGATCGTACGCGGCGATGATGTTCACGAGATGCCACACGGACAACGCCGTCAACTGGCTGCGCAGGAGCGCTTCTCCCTTCCGGTACACGGAGAACGGATTCAACACCGCCTCCTGCCGCGGCGGCGCGGCGATCGCGGGGGCCGGCCCGTCGAATGACGGCGCCGCCGGCGCGGGGGAGGATTTTCTGGCCAGGGGATTCAGCGCCCGATTGAGTGCGCCTTCCAGGTAGACCGCGGTGAGTCCGGTCGCCCAGTATTCGGCATCCTGACGGTTCGGTTGTGTGGTTTCCCGGCCCGAACGGACCGGTTCGCCCTCATCAACCGGCAGGAATTCGATCCAGCCCTGCCACAGGTTGGTGTCGGTTTCGCCCCCGCACGCCCGGGCCACGTAGTGTCGGCCGTCTTTCGCGGATACCGGTTCGGAGAATTCCACCAGAACTTCAGCCACGTCTACCTCCCCGATTTCGTCCTGCAAGAGTGTCACCGCTCGCTGCGGTCCGGCACTCGGGCGCCGCCGGGCAGCGCGTCACGGGCCGCCCGAGGAGACGGTGTGACGGGAGATCTTCAGCGCTTGATTTGTCCCCCCGGAGATGCGCGATCATGGGGCATGGCGAAGCGCATCCATCCTCGCACCGACATCGGCCACGTCCACCTCAAGGTCGCCAATCTCGACCGCGCTCTTGCCTTTTATTCCGGCGTGCTCGGCTTCGAACTGACCCAGCGCATGGGCGATTCGGCGGCCTTCCTCAGCGCCGGCGGCTACCACCATCACATCGGGCTGAACACGTGGGAGAGCCAGGGCGGTGCGCCGCCGGCCCCCGGAACGACCGGGCTCTATCACTTCGCGATCCGCTATGCCGATCGCGCCGCGCTCGGCGATGCGCTGCACAGGCTGCGCGAGGCGCGCATTCCACTCGAGGGGGCGAGCGATCATGGCGTCAGCGAAGCGCTGTATCTGCGCGATCCGGACGGTAACGGCCTCGAGCTGTATCGCGACCGCCCGCGAACCGAGTGGCCGCGCGACGCCGATGGCGCGCTGACGATGAAGACCGAACGGCTCGACCTCGCCTCACTCCTCGCCGCGGCCGACCAGGCGTCCGCGACCGAGCCGGCGGGAGGTGAATCACCGTATGCCCTGATGACCGAGGAGAGCCGCGCCCGTCTCCGCGACCTCCGCGGCCGGCTCCTCCGGCTTCACAAGGTGCTGCTGGACGATACGCGCGTGTCGTATGAGATGGACCGAGGGCGGGTCGCGTCGAACGCGACCCTGCTTCAGCTCGTCATCAGCGATCCGTGGTTCGCCTGGCTCCACTCGCTCTCGGAGCTCGTCGTCCGGATCGGCGAGACGGCCGAACCGGATTCGCCGGCGACCGATGCGGATGCGGCCACGCTCATCGCCCAGGTGGAGCGGTTGCTGACCGCCTC
Organism: Acidobacteriota bacterium; assembly: GCA_039930925.1. Taxonomy (GTDB): domain Bacteria; phylum Acidobacteriota; class Vicinamibacteria; order Vicinamibacterales; family 2-12-FULL-66-21; genus JALZOC01. Next base: position 7,543 of record JBDTSX010000146.1, read on the forward strand.
GGAGACGGGGGAAGGGTTCCAGCGGCGATACTACGACGCGCTGCAGCGGCAGCCGGCGGTGGTGCTCGCGCACGCCGACGTGCGGCGCGCGATCAAGTCGATGCGGTAAGCGGCCGCCCCGATTTCGACGTCAGTGGAGATGGCGGCAACACCGTCCGCGGCGGCGTCCGCGCGATCCACCGGCGGACCGTGGATCCCCGACGCGTGCGCGCCATGCCGATCCGGCATCCCGATCGAGCGTATCCAGGAGGCCCGTTGACACCTACTCAAAGCAGACGTGGCGACTGAAGCCCGGCCGGTCGTGCCGGCGCCGGCCGCGGGCGCCGCCGGTGGCCGGAAGCGGCCTGCGTTCGATCGCTCGATTGTCGAAGGCCCGGTCGTGCCGGCGGTGTGGAAGATTGCCTGGCCGTCGGTGCTCCAGAACGCGATCGGCGGCCTCCAGGGGATCGTCGATCACGCGCTGGTCGGGCGCTACGTCGGCTACACCGGCAACGCCGCGATCGGCGTGAGCTGGCAGATTTTCCTGGTCGTCATTGTCTTCATCAGCTCGCTGTTCACGGGAATGGCGGTGCTCGTGGCCCGCGCCGCCGGGGCCAACGATCACGACAAGGTCAATCGCACCGTCTACCAGGCGTTCCTGACCGCGCTGGCGCTCGCGCTCGGCGTCCTCGCGCCGCTCGGCTATGCGCTCTCGCCGACACTGCTCGACCTGGTCAACTCGACGCCCGCCGTGCGCGCCCAGGCGCTGCCGTTCCTGCAGACCATGTTCCTGTACAGCGTGGGGCTGCTGATGTTCTTCATGCTGGGCGGGGCACTGAGGGCGGCGGGCGATGCGCGGACGCCGCTGCGTCTCGGCATCGCGCTCACGGTGCTGAATTTCGGCCTGAACGTGGTGCTGATCCGCGGCGCCGGTCCGATTCCGGCGTACGGCACGCGCGGCGCGGCGATGGGCACCGCGATTGCGAGCATCACGGTGTCGGCCGCCGGCCTCTGGCTCCTGTTCAGCGGCAGGCTCGTGGTGCACTTCGAGCGGTCGATGTCGATGCGGCCGGATTTCGCGATCATCCGGAATCTGTTCCGATTCGGTCTGCCGGCCGGCATCCAGGGCGTGGCGATGAACATCGGCGGCGTCATGCTGCTGCGTTTCATCGGCTCGCTCGAAGACAGCGCGCAAGCCCAGGCCGCGTACGCCGTCGGCTATTCGGAATTGTTCTCGCTCATTACCTGGACGTCAGTCGGCCTGATGGGAGCCGCTGCCGCGGTTGCGGGCCAGAACCTCGGCGCCGGGCGCCCGGATCGCACCGCCCGCGCGGTGCACATTGCCGCGCGCATGGGTCTCGGAGTCGCGGCGGGGATTGGCGCGCTCTTTCTGCTGATGCCCGAACACCTCCTCGGCATCTTCGGGCTGAACGACCCGGTCGTGGTCCGCATCGGAAGCCAACTGCTGCGGTATCTCAGCGTGTCGGGTCTCTTCGTCACGGTCGCACTGACGTATACGGGGGGACTTCAGGGCACCGGCGACACCCGGAGCCCTCTGTACATCACGCTGGTGTCACAGGTCGCGCTCCCG
>JBDTSX010000147.1:0-9111 GCA_039930925.1 Acidobacteriota bacterium
TTGGGGCTGGGAGCGGCACACAGATTTCCATCTTCAAGCGCCCGCCGGTTGAGCGCGGCCACACTATGGCCCACTTCGAGGTCGAGGACATTGAAACCACGATTGCCGACCTGAGGTCGCGCGGGGTCGTGTTCGAGCACTTCAGGGGCCAGCATCACCACACCGACTGTGCGCGGTTCGGCAGCGAACACAATACGCCAACCAGCCTAGGCCAGTCGCGGCCGCCAGAGCTGACTACTCTTTCTTTCGGCCGCCGCGGCCAGCTGCTTTGCGCTGACCTCTTGAACTCGCGCCGCTTTTCTCTTTCGACGCCGTCGAGCGCTTCTTCTTGGCTTCCGCTTTGGCGATGGTCGTCTCCAACGTCGCCAGGATTTCCGCTTCCTTCACCGCAAGCGCCGCCTGGACCTTGCCAAGCTTACGCTCCGCCTTGTGGCGCGCTTTCGCGAGCTCCTGATCTGCTTCCGCTCGGGCCTGCTTCACTTTGTCGCGCGTTTTTCTCGCAGTTGCCATGCCACACTCCTTGCTTGAGTATTGGACGATTTTACAGCGCATTCCACTTTGCGCGCGCCGAGTAGATGAGCGAGGTGCATCGCACATGCGATGGCGGACTAGCCGCACACACAAACTCCCTGGCCGCGTGTTTGTTCGATTTCACCCCTGCCGTCGCTGCACCTCTACACCTGCCGTAACTCGCGTCTGCAATCGTGTGGTTATCGGCTTCGGTCCGTGCCGGTCCCGACGTCGTCCTGCCCCAGCAGGCGACCCGCTGAAGCGAAACGATCACGGCGAGCTGCCGACTTGCGTGAAGGCATCGTCAAGGCGGTCGCGTGAAGCTGGATACGCACGTGCACACGGTGCACTCGGGACATTTGACGCTGAAACCGCTGAAACGTCTACTGCTCGAGTCGTACACTGCTCGAGTCGCACAACTCGGTCGAGGAAGTGTAGCGCCTCGCGAAGTCCCGGGGGGATGGGCCTCGTGGCGATCACCGATCATGACGTAATCGCGGTCGATGCGATCGGTGGACACGACGGCGCTGACGAGCTTATGTGTGTACTTCCACGGTCGTGTCCTCGTCGCCGGCGCTGACGCCCTGGCCGACCCGGCGGCCGATCGTGGACGTCCGGCAACGTTCGTGCAGTGGGGCAAGCACGGTACGATGCCCCTGGGATGGGAGCGCCTATCGATAGCAGTTCTTCGGTTTTGAGTTCGGGCCGCTACGTGGATCAACGTCCGCGCCTCTGACGCACCGTCGACAGCGAGCACGACCGGGTGCTGGTACGCGTTGTTGAACCGCGTACGTGAGAAGAACGCCCCCAGTGGCGTCGCGCACGCACTGGTTTCTCGATCAGATCCTGGCAATCCCTCAACCGTGGCGGTGCGCGCTACGTTTGAGTACCCGCGGGAGTCGCGGCCGTCTCGCTAGCGCGGCCGTGTCAGCAGCGGGAGGGGTAGGTTGTTCCGCTGGACGTACGCGCCATCGGCTGTCCGGGCGAGAAACTGAGACGCCATCAGCGTCTCGAGTGCCCGCTCACACCGCTCGTTCGACAGGTTCCAGAGCCGCTGCGCCTGCCAGGACGTCAACTTCAGCCCGGGGAGCTCGGCATACTCCGTTCGAATGCGGTCGACTGCTCCGTCGATGTGCATCTGTGCCATGTGGCCTCCTTGATGCGCCATCGTAACCATCCGCTGTGACGGCGCGGCCACTTCGCCCAGTCGATGCTGTAAATACTCGTCGAACCAGCGGGCGAGGACGGACGCACACGATACCGCGAGCGAGCGACTGATCTCGAGAACGTAAACAGTTTGTAACGTTCGTTGAAGCCGGTTCGCAGCGCTCCCAGGTGGGTCATAATCGCGGCCCAATCACAGGAGCAGGCATTGAGCAACGGCAGCGTCGTCCTCTCGAACATCCACCCGCGCGGCGCCTCTGCCACCGTCGCACGGGTGCTCGCCGGCGCCACGCTGCTTCTGGGTGTCCTCTATGTCGGCACGCAGTTGATCCGTGACCTGGACGGCGTGCGGGAGACGAGCATTCTCCCGTTCCTGTTGCTCGGGCTGGCGCTGCTGGTCGCACTCGGATTCGAGTTCGTCAACGGCTTCCATGACACTGCCAACGCCGTCGCGACGGTCATTTATACGCATTCGCTGGAACCGCACGTCGCGGTGATCTGGTCCGGTCTCTGGAACTTCGCCGGCGTGCTGCTGTCGTCCGGCGCCGTCGCGTTCGCGATCGTCGCGCTGCTGCCGGTCGAGCTGATTCTCCAAGTCGGGAGCACGGCGGGCCTGGCGATGGTCTTCGCGTTGCTGGTCGCCGCGATCGTGTGGAATCTTGGCACGTGGTATTTCGGCATTCCCTCCTCGAGCTCCCACACCCTGATCGGGTCGGTCATCGGCGTCGGCATCACCAACCGGTTACTCTCACCGACGACGGCCGCGAGCGGCGTCGACTGGTCGCAGGCCTCCGGCGTGGCCAAGTCGCTGTTCCTGTCGCCGCTCATCGGGTTCACGTGTGCCGCGCTGCTGCTCTGGCTCGCGAAGACGTTCATCCCGCACCGTGAGTTGTACGTCGCGCCCAGGGACTCGTCACCGCCGCCCTTCTGGATTCGGGCGCTCCTGATCCTGACCTGCACGGGAGTGAGCTTCGCCCACGGGTCGAACGACGGTCAGAAGGGCATGGGTCTGATCATGCTGATCCTGATCGGCACCGTGCCCACGGCGTACGCGCTGAACCGGGCGGTCTCGCCCGATGCCATGCAGGACTTCATCGCCGTGTCGCGGCAAGCCGTCGAGGTGATGGGCCGATACGAACCGCCCGGTGCCATCGCCGGAGACCCGCGGGAGCGGATCGCGGAGTACGTGCGCTCGCGCGCGCTAACGCCGGGGACAGTGGCGGCTGCCGCGCAGACGATCACGATCGTTTCGGACGATCTGGCCGGCTACACCGACCTTGGCAAAGTGCCGTCAGACCGTGTGCGCAATGTCCGGAACGACCTGTACAGGATCAGCGACACGCTGCGGCTGATGCGCGCCTCGGGTGCGCCCGCATTCACCGAAGGAGAGGCCGAGGTCCTGCGCAACTATCGCAGGCATGTCGACCATGCGACGCAGTTCATTCCGGGATGGGTCAAGGTCGCGGTGGCGATCGCGCTGGGGCTCGGCACGATGATCGGGTGGAAGCGGATTGTCGTAACCGTGGGTGAAAAGATCGGGAAGGAACACCTGACCTACGCACAGGGCGCCGCCGCCGAAATCACGGCGATGTGCACGATCGGTGCGGCCGACCTGTTCGGGCTGCCGGTCAGCACCACGCATGTACTGTCATCTGGCGTCGCGGGCGCGATGGCAGCCAATCACTCCGGATTGCAGTGGACGACCGTCCGCAATCTTCTGCTGGCTTGGGCGTTGACGCTGCCAGTGTCGATTTGCCTCTCGGGGGTCCTGTTCTGGGCGTTCAAGACACTCGCAGGCCAGTGAGATGCACGCTGCGGACGCGCACGCTCTGAACTTCAGTGGCGCGCGACCGGTACGATTCGCGCGTCGACGCTGTCTTTGCCTCGATTACGCTGAGAACCTCCAGGGCAAGGGCCGCCTCCCCGACGCTGGCGAGACGGTTCCCGACAAACGTGATGCGATGAGCGGTGCTCGAGCAGGGCCCGATGGTCGGCCAGTGGGCGTCTGGTGGGCAGCATTGCACCGCCGCGACCGCCTATGACGGCAGCCCGGGTACGACGACTCCTGCCAGTTTAGGAACGATTCCTGTGCTGCAGACGCGCTGTGAGGTCGACGTCGTAGAACGTTCGATGGCCGCGCACACTTCCAGCAGCCGGGCCCGCCACGACACGTAGCCCGCGAACAGGCTCCGGCAATCCGCGTCGATGGTGGACAGCACCACCGCCACGTTTGAGCCGCCCTCGTGATCCCATCTCCGCGCGAAGCGCTTCCGTAGAACCTGGCGATCGCGAAGGCTGCCGAGCACTTCCTGGACCGTCTTCAGAATCTTGAGACCATTCGGTGCGATCGTGTCCGGATCGCTCGCACACTCGAGTATGTGGCGGAGCTTCCTCGCGTCCATTCGAAGGCGGTGCGCCCGCTTCGGCACGTAGAGTGCCGAGCCGCGCGGGATGGCTTGCGTGAGTGCCATCGCCCGCTCGCGCAACGCGTCGCGAATTGGATCATCGTACGCCCGATTGCTCACCCTCGAACTGTCCCGGCGTGGTCTTGGTGCCAGGTTCGACACGTCTTCGAGGTCTTCGAGCGTCAGCTCGTCCAACTCGTTGGCGAGCCTGCACCGGGCCCAGGCCCGCTCTGCCACCACCGAGCGTCGTATGTCTGCGGTGCAGCCGTCGGCGCCCGGTGCGGTGCGCTCCAGATCGCCGATGATCTCGAGGGCGACACCGAGGTCACGCACACGGCCGAGAGCCCGCCCGATCTTTTTCAGCGTGCGGCCGGCACCCTTCAGATCAACATCGGGATAGCAGCTCGAGAGGATCGCCAGCATCGCCCGCATCCGTTGCGTCGTGGCGCGGGCGTGGTCAATCGTATCGACGTCGCCGTCGTACAGCTTCGGGAGCTGCTCCCGAAGCGTGGCCGTCGAAACCGAGAGTCGTTGACGTAGGTTCATATCGGCGCCACCGGTCATTCTGGATCTCTTCGACCGATTCCAGGCCGTTACACTTGTAAATTCATGAACGGCTGAACTTCAGGTCCACCACACATCGCCATCTCGATGTCTTCCACGAATCGATTCGCGTAGCCTAGTTCGGGGCATAGAAAGCGCTCGCGCAGGCCCTCGCGGCTCATGTCCTTGCCTCGGTTCAAGGCCACCAGCTGCCGGCCTGGCGGACGTCATCCTTCTCGCACCTCCGACAAATGACGTGAACCACCGTCAACGACATCGCTGGCGCAGCTTGAGACTGCGGCCTTAACGCCAACGTCACATGCAGCGGATAAGTTGATGACATGCCTGCCGTATTCGCACAGCGGTTCATTGCTGCCCTCGTCGTCACTGCGGCCGTCGCAGCCACTCTGAATGCCCAGCGTTCGCCCCCGAACGTGCCCCACTACGCAGCGGGCGAGCGCGTGCTGCTCGACGCGCACAACTGCTACAACCACGACGAGATCGATCGCGCGCTCGGCACCGGCACGCCACTCGCCATCGAGCAGGACCTCGTCTGGTACATGGATCCGTCCACTGCCGTGTACCGTTCGGTAGTGTCCCACGGCGAATCCGACGTCCAGACAGCGCCTGACTTCGAACAATACTTTTTTGAAAAGGTGAAGCCGGTGATGGCGAAGGCGCTGGCCGACAATCACCGCGCCGACTGGCCACTCATCACGCTGAACCTGGACTTCAAGACTAACGAACCGCAGCACCACGCCTTCGTCCTCGCGCTCCTCCACAAGTACGAGGGGTGGCTAACCACGGCCGCGCGAACGTCCACGCCTGGCGTGCCCGCGCCGCTGACCGTCGGCCCGATGCTCGTCCTGACCGGCAGCGACGACCAGCAGGAGGCGGACTTCCACGACATCGTTCCGGTCGGCCAGAAACTCCTGCTCTTTGGTGCGATCAACGATGTCGAGGTTCCCGGCGCGACCAGGGCGGAGAAGGCGGCGAACTACCCGACGCTGCCCGCTGAGACAGTCATTCCCGTGAACGTCACCAACTACCGCCGCTGGGTGAATTTTCCATGGGCGGTAGTGGAGGCTGGCGGTCAGGGCCATGCCGGGGACTGGACGGCGACGGACAGCGCGCGGCTGCGCGCGCTGGTGGCGCGCGCGCACGCGATGCGCCTGTGGATTCGTTTCTACACGCTCAACGGCGAAGACGGGAAGCCGGCGGGCGGCTATAACTTCGGGAGCGCCGCGGCGGCCCTCGACAGATGGAAGGCCGCCATCGAGGCAAAGGCGGATTTTCTGGCCACTGACCAGTACGAGGAGGTCGCGCGCGTCCGCGCCGCACAGCTGGGCGCACACTGATGCTAGAAGCTGCGGGCGTAGACCGGGTTGGTGAATGCCGTGATTCCCTGCGCGTCCCGCAGGCGAACGTGGACCCACTGACCGGGAGCCATGGTCAACATGCATGACAGCTCCTGCTCACCGGCGTCCACCGCCAGCGTCGCGACCACCTCTCCGTTTCGCACGATCTCGGCACGCTGACCCGCGGCGCCGGATGCGTGCACCGCCAGGCGCACCGGTACGCCGGTGGCGGCGACGTTGACGATGCCGCCCATCTGCACGGTCGCCTCGCCTGCGGCAGCAGTGAGCTCCAGCCGCGGACCTTCGGGGCGGCGCGTGCGAACGTAGACGCGGCCGGAGCGGATACCATCGAGGAGCGCCCTCTCCGAGAGCTCGCCCGCTTGAACCACTGTGGCGGGCGATCCGATTCTGCCGCGCGGCGATCGCGCCCCGTGATCATCACTGCCGCCGATCGCCGTGATGCGGTGCCCTTCATTGAGGCGCGCGTACCAGAACGGCATTCCGGCCGTCCGGCCTTCGATGACACCGCCGTTGATGACTTCCATCGCTTCGATGCGATCCCACGGCGTCGCCGGTGCGTCCCAACCGCAGCCCGTGCAGCTGTCGCCGGTATCGCGGCCCGGATGATTGATCGACAGCAGCGCGTGTTCGTGCGCTACGTCGTCCAAGACGTCGCCCATCGATCGTCCGTTGAACCCAAGGCGGAAATCGATCGGACGGCTCGTGCCGTACACGTTGGCGTGCCCGTGGAACGTCGTCAGCTCCTGGCCGCGGAGGAGCAGCATCGACGTCAGGCTCTCCTGGAGCGTTGCGAGGTCCGCGTGATCCGACGTGGTGTTGTGGTCCGTGATGGCGAAGAAGTCCAGGTGCCGCGCCCGCGCCGCTTCCACGACTTCCCACGGCTGGCAGCCGCGAGCGGTAGTCGTACCGGGATCGACGCAGCCAAAGCCGTCGCTGTGGAGCGTGTGCGCGTGGAGATCGCCCACGTACCAGCCTGCCTCCGATTTGAGCACCGGACCGAGGCCTTCGATCGGCGTGCTTCGCGTCGACAGGCGAATCGTCGCCGTCCACTTCGACGACTGTCCGGCACCAATTGACGGGATGCCCAGCGACAGCCGCCACGTTCCGGCCGGCAGCGGACCCGCGACGTACGATGGCGTCGTATAGAACTCCGTCAGATGGAAGTGGTCCTTGCTGAAACGGCTGGTCCCACGGAAGCGCTGTGAATCGAACAGCCCGACCTCGAGCTCCGTTCCCTTTCCGCGGTTGTCGTAGGCAAAGTCGACGTCGATGCGGGTGACGCCCGCGGGCACGTCGAATGCGTGTTCCTGATACGACCCCTTGTCAGCCGTCGTCACCGTGCCCGACAGCGTGATGGTCGTGGCGTCGGCGGAAGCCGGCGCCTGGGTCGCTGCGTGCATCGGCACGAGCGCCGACACCGCGACGATGAACGAGAGCAGGACGATATGGAAGCGCATGGTGTAGAACCGATGACAGGAGGACGAGAGATGCTGACGAGCCGGGAGGCGGGTCTCCCTCCGAAACCCGCCTCTCCGTAAGAGCGCAGAACGGCCAGTAGGAGCGTGCCGGAGCAAGGGGCCCGCTCCTGGCGTTGGGCGACGAAGGTGCCTTCAACCCGCCGGCTTTCTGGCTGGACGCCCAAAGCCCAAGCCTGAGCGGGAGCATTACACGCTCCTAGAACCCGAAGCGGACCGCCAGCTGAATGATGCGGGGATCGCCGGCGCTGGTGATCTGTCCGAACGAGGCGCTCCCGAAGCTGGTGGCCGGGTTGTTGTAATTCACGGCGTTGAAGAGGTTGAACGCCTCGGCACGCAGATCGGTGCTGAAGGTGCCGAACGTGAAACGCTTCACCAGGCTCAGGTCCGTCGTCCACGCCCGCGGCCCCCACGCGCTGACGGGCTTGGCGTTGCCCGGCGTGTTGACCGCCTGCACCGCGTAGGCCGCCGGATTGAGCCAGTGCAGCAGATCGTCCGTTGATGAGTGGCCGTTCGGATTCACACCAGTGGCGTCGGGAAGAACGCCGCCGCCGTTCCGGTTCAGGAAGCTGTAGGACAAACCCGTTGCCGGATTCGTACCCGAACCGGCGAGCGTCACGTCGACGGGCAGGCCGCTGCGGATCGAGGTCACGCTGGAGGCCTGCCATCCGCCGACCACCGCGTCGAGCCCCCGCGACATGCCGCCGCCAATCGCACGGCCACGGCCGATCGGCAGCTGCCACACCTCGGTGAGTGTCAGGCGATGACGGGCGATCTGCGTGTTCGGGCCGCGCGCCGCACGCAGCACGTCATCGAGGTTCGAGTAGTCCGACAGAACGTTGTCCTGGATGGTGTGCCCGCCGGCGGCCCACCCGCCAGCCTCTTCGAGGGAGTGGGCGAACGTGTAGCTCCCGAGCAGGTAGAGGCCATGCGACTGGCGTTTCTCGAACTTCAGTTGCAGCGAGTCGTACTTCGACTGCGCGGCCGTGAAGAACGTCGTGACCTGCTGCCACTGCGGATACGGGCGATTCGCCGCGACGGCGCCGTTCTGCCCCCACTGCACGGCGTTGAGGGGCAGCGAGACAATCTGGTTGGAACCCCGATTGCCGACATAGGCCACCTCGAAGGTCGATTGCCACGGGAGCAGTGTCTCCAACGCGACGTTCCACTGCTGGACCTGCGGCATGTCCCAGTTGCGCTGGTGGGCGCGCACGCTGACCGTCGTCGAGTCGTATTTCGAGAGGAGCGTGCTCGGGAACGGATCCGAAAGATGGATCGCTGGTGTGGCGGTGGGGCCGGTGCCGCTCGCGTTCAACTGGGCGCGGATCAACTGCGGCGGGTTGAACACCATCATGTCGTCCGAGCCATGAATCTCTTCGCCCGAGTAGAAGATCCCATAGCCGGCGCGAAGCACGTACTGTCCCGGCTTGATCTGCCAGGCCAGGCCGAGGCGTGGTGCAACGTTGTTCCTGTCGACATCCTGCGCATACGGGTCATCGCCGCCCGCCGAGTAGAGCTGACCGGTCGACGGATCGAAATTGATGTTCACGTTCTGACCGTGGCCGTACATCGGCGTCGTGTACTCGTAGCGCACGCCCAGGTTCGCCGTGACGTTCGGCGAGACCTTGAAGTCAT
>JBDTSX010000148.1:0-9108 GCA_039930925.1 Acidobacteriota bacterium
GGCGAAATCCACGCGCGCGTCGCGGGGACGCTTCATGCGCTCGAGCGCCGCGACGATCGACGCCGGCGCCATGAGCGTGAACGCGGACGAGCCGGACAATCCGGCGCGCACCGCGTCGCTCACCACGCGGCCGAGCGTCGAGTCGGCGTTCGTCGTCTTGAAGTCGGTGAGCAGAATCGGATCGCGGCCGCTCAACCGACCCGCGGCGAGCAGCGCTCCTGGGATCACCGCTGGAATTGTACGGCAGCCGCTGAGACCGGCGGTCAGGTCGCGGCCCGCAACAGGCCTGATTTCTTGACTTCGATTGCCGATCTGCCTACACTTTCCCCGTTTTCAAGCTCAGCGTGCGCGAGGGTATTTGCGCGCGGCGGGGCGGGTGAATTCGGTAGGCCGTTGGCGTTCCGGCTCTCGGGGCCGCGTCCTCCCGGCCCTGCTCTCTTGCGTTCGGCTTGTCGGGTCTCCGGGATGATCCTGGGGTCCCGTTCATCGGAGGACACGGGTATGCCAACCGGCACCATCGCTCGGCTTTTGATCGACAAGGGCTTCGGATTCATCCGGGATGAAGGCGGTATCGAGCACTTCTTCCACCGCAGCTCGGTCCGCGGCGCGGTGTTCGAGCTGCTCCGCGAAGGCCAGCGCGTCGAATTCACGCAGGAAGACGCGGGCAAGGGTCCGCGCGCCGGTGAAGTGCGACTCCTCGAAGGCTGACCACCTCTCTCGAACCGGCCGGCGGGGCGTCCTTGCCCCGCCCCCGGACTCCCCTTCCGCCAGATGACCAGCCGATTTCGACGGACGCGTCAGGTCGCCGTGCGCGCCGGATTCGTGGCGGCCCTGCTCGTCGTCATTGGTCTCACCGCCTTCCTGCCGTTTGCGGGACGCTTTCTCGTCGTGCAGGATCCGCTCGAACGCTCGGATGCGATTGTCGTGCTCGCGGGAGCCCGGGTCGAGCGATGGCTCGAGGCCGTCGATCTGTATCGCGAAGGCTGGGCGCCTCGAATCCTGCTGAGCGCGGGGCGGCTCGAGAACGCCGAGGTCAGGCTTCGCGCGAGCGGGATCAATTTTCCGTCGGAAGCGGAATTGACCCGCGACGCGATGATCCAGATGAAGATCCCGCCGGAGTCGGTCACGATCATGCCGCAGGTGCTGGACAACACCGCGCAGGAGGCTGCCGCCACCCACGCGCTCGCCTTCGGGCGCGGCTGGACGCGCGTCATCGTCGTCACGTCCAAGTACCACACGCGCCGCACCCAGTTCGCCATCCGTCGCGAGCTCCGAGGCACACTGGTCCAGGCCATCGTCCGCTGGACGCGGTACGATGAGTCGACCCCTGAACGGTGGTGGAGGCGGCGGGCCGACGTGCGCTTCGTCATCATCGAGACGCAGCGTCTGCTGCTTTATCGGCTCGGGCTGGGTGGGTAGAGACCCCGTCTCGAGACCGGCATCGTCCGGCTGAAGCCGGACCCCACAGGTGGTTCTGACAACCGGCTCTAGAATGTCTGCACGGAAGCGAACGGGGCCCGGTGGCCCTCCCGGTCTTCAAAATCGGTCGCTACCCGCGTAACGCGGGTGGGCTGGGTTCGACTCCCAGGCGCTTCCGCCAACTTGATCCGGTAGCTCTCACTCTTCCCTGGCGACTGCAGGAGCTGATCGTGCCGACACACCCGGTTTCAGGTCGATCGTGTGATTAACGCGGGCAGCCACGCGTGACACCGGCGGCGCTCTTCGTTGCGACGCGGATCGTCGCGAACCCCGTCTCGAACGTCTTCCAGAAGCGCCTCGTACAGAACTCGGCAGATCCGATCTTCATCATCGTCGTCACCCACGCCGTCCTGGCGGTGCTGGTCTCGCCGGTGGTGATGCGGCTGCCGTTGACGACGCAGACGGGGGCTTTCTGGCTGAACATGTCGGTGAGCGCGGCTCTCGCGGTGGCGGGAAACGTCCTGCTGGTCTTCGCGCTGCGCCACACCGACCTCTCGATTCTCGCCTCGATCAACGCCTACAAGACCGTGCTGAGCCTGGTTCTTGGCACGTTCCTCATCGGCGAGGTTCCGAGCGCAATCGGTCTGGTCGGGGTCGCGCTGATTCTGGTGGGGAGCTATGTCGTGGTCGATCCGCCCGGCCCGCAGAGCGAAAGCAACGCATTCGTGATCTTCTTCAAAGAGCGAGGCGTGCAGCTGCGATTCGCATCGCTGGCGTGCTCGGCGACGGAAGCGGTATTCCTCAAACGCGCCGTGTTGCAGTCCAATCCGATCGCTGTCTTCAGCCTGTGGTGCGTGCTGGGCTTTGTCGTCGGCGCCGCTTTCGTTGCCGTCTTCGAACACGGGCGGATTGCCTCGGAGATCGGCGTGCTCCGGCAGCGGTGGCGAACCTTGGCCTGGCTGGTGATCTCCACCGGCCTGATGCAACTGGCGACCCTCCTGACGTTCGGGGTCATGCAGGTCGGCTACTCGCTCGCGCTGTTTCAGCTGTCGAACCTGGTCAGCGTATTCTTCGGGTACCGATACTTTTCGGAGCAGAATATCGGACGACGGCTGATCGGGTCGCTGATCATGATCGCCGGCGCCGTTGTCATCGCCACCGCTGCCCTTGGCCATCGATCCTGAGAGCGCCATATGCCGACATCCGCGGTCGAGATCCAGCAACTCGATAGTGTGCCGCTCGCCGTGATCCGGCGTCAGGCGCGCGCGCAGGAGCTCTCGCGCGTCGTACCGGAATGCTGCGGCCTGGTCTGGACGGCCGTGCGTGCGCAGCAGGCATCGGCCGGGCGCCACGTGGCGGTCTATTGGGACCGCAGCATTCGGCTCGAGGTGGGAGTGGAACTACAAGGACCATTTGTCGAGCACGGCGACGTCGTTCGCTCGGCCACTCCTGCCGGCGCCGTCGCGGCGGCCACGCACTTCGGGCCGTATGGCGGCCTCGGCGCGGCGCACGACGCGATTCACCAATGGTGTTCGGCCAACAATCAACGCCTCGCGGGCCCAAACTGGGAGATCTACGGCCACTGGGTGTCCGAGTGGAATGCGGATCCGTCGCAAATCCGCACCGACGTCTTCTATCTCCTCTCACCCGCCTCGGACGGATAGGCGCTGCGATTTACGAAAACAACGTGGTGAACATGGACACTCGACCGAAGTTTCAGCTCCGGGATCGCGTCGTCGGTGCCGACGGAGAGCACGTCCCTTCGTCAGTCAGCGGACGGCCTGGGGCGATCGTCGAGCATCGGCCCGTATCGGACGAGTATGGAGTCCAATTCGATGACGGTCGGTTCGAATATGTGATGACGGCGTGGATCAAGGGAGAGGCTTCGGTGTCGGAAACCAAAGCTGAAGAACATCAGCGCCTGGAGGAGCGGACCGGCGAGCTGCAGAAACAGCACGAGGCGCTCGACCGCGACCGCACGCCGTTCAACCAGCAGGATCACGATCGCCACGCCGCCAATCTTGCGCGGCATCAGCGCGATCTCCTCGATCACCAGAGTCGGCCCGACGATTAGCGGTGGTGGCGAACCGGTCCGGCCAGTGGTTCCGAAACCACAACTCCTTCGGCCGAAGCCGGACACCACGAACGATTGTGAAAACCGGCTTCACGGGCGAATTGAGACCGAGTCCAGCCAGCTGCCGGCCCCTGTCGAACCGGTAGCGTCAGCTCACGAGCCTCAGGAACTCGTCGGTCGCGCTGAGATCCTCGAACACGATGTCCGCTCCGCTCTCCCGCAGTTGACCTGACGTGTATCCGCCGGTCGCCACGCCGATCGGCAGCGCGCCGACCGCCAGCGCGCACGCCACATCGTGCGGCGTGTCGCCGACGACGAGGATGTCGGCGGGCGCGAGATCTGGCAGGCCGCAGCGGCGGGCGCGGTCGAGCGCGAACGGCACGAGCGCGTTGCGATCGGCCGAGTCATCGCCGAATGCGCCGCACCTGAAGTACTTCCAGAGATCGAAATGCTCGAGCTTGATCCGCGCACCGGCCGCGAAGTTCCCGGTCAGCAATCCCACGAACACGTCGTCTCGCACCTGCAGCGCATCGAGCAGCTCGCGGATACCTGGCATGACAGCCTTGATGTTTCCGCGGGCCCCGAGCGACTCGGTGGTCTGCGGCCGGCCCGGCATCTCGATTTCCTCACGCAGATTCGCAACGTATTGCTCACGCAGCGTGGCAAGGAGCCCGTCGTCCAGGCTGCGGCCTGCGCGTGACAGCGCGTCGATGAGGATGCTGCGGTCGGTTCGGCCGGCAACCGCGACCCCCTTGAGGCCATCGGGATGGCCGACGACCGCTTCACAGGCACGGTTCATGGCACGAATGCCGGCCCCGCCCGTCAGGACGAGGGTTCCGTCGATATCGAAGAGCACGAGTTTACGCATAATGTTTAGCGCGCCGATCTACTACAATTCTCGCCCAGGAGGCTCTTGAAATCATGAAACTGTCGAACGTATCGATCACGGCCATTGCGGTGGCCATGGCGGGCGCGGCCGCGCTCGCGCAAACACCAGCGACGGCTCCGCCGGCGCAGCGTCCTGCCGCGGCAGGCGCCGGCGTCCGTGCCCATGCCGCGCTCAAGGGTGAAGGGATCACGGGCACCGCGGACTTCGTGGAGCGCACCGCCGGCACCGGCAAGGTCGTGGATATCACGGTGACGGTGACCGGCCTCAAGGCCGGCATGCACGGCGTTCACCTCCACGCGGTCGGCAAGTGCGAGCCGGACTTCACGGCCGCCGGTGGCCACTTCGATCCGGGGCCGGCCGGCAACATGGATCCGGATGCGAACCATCCGTTCCACATGGGTGACCTCCCGAACCTCCAGGCGAGCGGCACCGGCAGTGCGAAGCTGACGGCCATGACGACGCGCGTGACGCTGTCGGACGGACCGCTGTCGCTCTTCGATGCCGACGGAAGCGCCATCGTCATCCACGGCAATCCGGATCAAGGCATCACCGGCGAGCCGAAGTCCGGCGTCAGCGGCGGCCCGAGGGTCGCCTGCGGAGTCATCACCAAGCAGTGAACAACACCGGGGTCCGGGACCCGGGACCCGGGGTCGGGGGAGAATGCAGGGCCCGAGGATGGGGTCCGAAGAGCAGTTCTCCGGAACGGACCCCGGATCGCGGATCCCGGACCACGGACGCCGGATCGCGGTTCTGATTACCGCCCGAACCATCGTCCGGTCTTCGGCGACGTCAGCGCGCCGGTCGCCGGATCGAGCGTGAGCGTTCGCTGCGCGGCGGCTGACGCAAACCGCGGGTCGGCGGTCACCATCAGCGTCGGCAGCCCGCGGGCGCCGCAAACGCGCGCGACCACCGCGCCGAAGGCCTCGCGATCCGCCTCGGGCAGCGCCGCGGTGGGATGCTCCATCAGCAAGAGCGCCGGCTCCAATGCGATCGCGCGGGCCAGGTGGGCGCGCGCCTTGATGCCCGGGGGCAACGCCCCGGCCTGCTGTTCCATCCACGCCGCGGCGATGTCGCACTCCTCCGCCAGCTGCGCGACGCGGGCGCGCATCTCCGGCGCGATCGGATCGATTTCCAGCGTGAACGGCAGCGTCAGGTTCTGCGCCAGCGTGGCTCCCTCGAGCAGCACGGCCCGATCGGTCACGATGCCGAATTGATCGAGTGATGCCAGCCATTGCTCGCCGTCCGAAATCTCCGCCGTGCCGCGCCCGAACACCCTGACCAGCCCTTCGTCCGGCAGGCTCGCGCCGGTGACCAGGTTGACGATCAATTCCGCGCCGGCGGCGTCGAAGCCGATGATCGCGACGCGCTCCGCGGGGGCGATCGCCAGGGACTTGATCCTGAGTGGACGCAGCGCCGAGTAGTTCTTACGGACGCCGGTCATCTGGAGCACCGAAGCGGCCGTCACTGGCGCCGGGCCTCGAGCGCAGCAAAGTCGTCGGCCGGCAGCGTCACCACTCCGAGGGCGGCGATGCGGTGGCCACAGGGGCCGTGGTAGTCCGATCCGCCCGATACGGCGAGCCCGTGCCGCGCCGCCAGATCGCGATAATGCTGTTCCGTCTCCGCGTCGTGATCGCTGTGGCGTGCTTCCAGCGCGGTGAGCCCGGCGGCAGCGAGCCGCGCCAGGATCGGATCCACCCGCGTCAGGCCCGGATGGGCGAGGGACACCAGCCCGCCCGCGCGTGAGACGGTGTCGATGACCTGCTCGGGCGGCGGTCCGCAGCGTGGCAGGTAGCCGGGACGGTTGTTGCCGAGCAGGCGATCGAAGGCGTCCCCTCGATCGCGCGCGTGCCCGCCCGCGACCAGGGCGTCGGCGATCTGCGGCCGGCCGATGCTGCGTCCCGAGGTCCCCGTCACGGAAGCCAGCAGCGTCTCCACATCGATCGCGCAGCCGAGCGACTCCAGGCGCGCCGCGATCTCGCGCGCGCGGCGGACGCGATCCTGGCGCTGACGCTCAAGGAACGCGCACAGTCCGGCGTCGTCCGGGTCGATGAAATACGCCAGCAGGTGCAGGTCCCGCCCCTCGTGCACCGCGGTGATTTCCGCGCCGTTCACGAGGCGGAGGCCATGCGCGGCGGCGGCCTGTCGCGCGGCGGCGAGTCCGGAGACGGTGTCGTGGTCGGTGACCGCCAGGATGGTGAGCCCGGCGCGGGCCGCCGAGGCCACCAGCGCAGCGGGTTCGAGCGTCCCATCGGATGCAGTTGTGTGGAGGTGCAGATCGATCACGAGACGGGCGCCGATTCGCGGCGCGTGCGGCGTTTGGGCGCCCGTTTGGGACGGCGCCGCTGCTGCCGCTCGACGAGGGCGCGGTATTCGCGGATCAGCAGCTCCAGATGGGAGCGCTCCTCGTCAGCGAACTCGAGGAAGATTTTCTTGCCTTCCGAGTCCTCGAACTTCTCGCCGTAGCGCTTGAAGAAACGATGGGAGCCGCGCTCGCAGCGAATCCCGATCATCAGCGCCTGTCGATCGTCGACGCCGTTCGCCAGCCGCTCCGCGCCGGCGGCAAACAGCCCGTTCGCGGCTCCCTTGAAGAAGAGGAACGTCGGACGCGATTCGAGCTGCGGATCCTGCTGCAGCAGCTCGCGGTATCTCGCCTCGAGCGTGGCGAGGTGCTCTTTCTCCTCCGCGGCGAGCTTCTCGAACACCCGCCGGCCGCGCGCGTCGCGCGTGATGCGGGCCGCCCGCGAGTAGAACTCGAGGCCGCTCCGCTCGGTCGCGATCGCGATCCGCAGCGCGTCGCGCGCGAAGAGCAGTTCCGTGACGCCCCCTTCGGCCACCGGCGTCCGGCCGGTGCGGCACGACTCGCACGTGCCGTGAATCTGCAGCACGCTCTGCCGGGCCGAAAAATTCCTGGCCGCCGCCACTTCCTCGAGCAGTGCCTCGATGTCGGAACTGAGGAACTCGAACGAGCGATTGCAGGTCTTGCAGATCAGATGAAAGTGCCGCGGGTGGCGATAGGAGTGCTCGAAGCGAAACCGCCCTTCGCCGAAATCCACCTTGCGGGCAATGCCGGCATCGACCATCCACTGCAGTGTGCGATAGACGGTGGCGCGGCTGATGCGCTGCGGATGATTCGGCGGTTCGACGGTGGCACCGGGGGTCGGGGCGACCGGCTTGGAGAGCTCCTCGCGCCGGATCAGATCGAATAGATCGTCCGCGGTGAGGTGCCCTTCCTGGCGGAGAAAGACGTTGATGATGAGGTCGCGCTTGCTGGATCGCTTGCTGCCCGCCGGCCGAAGGCTGTCGAGATAGGCGGTGGGCTCCATCGGCGTGCGCGGTTTGGCAGGCATCGGTTCAGGGTTCAACGGCGTGAACCCTGAACCGGGACCTTTATACGCTGAAGGACGAGCCGCAGCCGCAGGTGGACTTGGCGTTGGGATTCTTGATCGTGAACCCGCCGCCGGTGACGTTATCCACGAAATCGACTTCGGCGCCGGCAAGATAGCGCGCGCTGATCGGATCCACGAGCAGTTTCACGCCGTTCGACTCGATCACGGCATCGGTCGACGCATCTCCTTCGCCCTCGTCGATCATCAGGCCGTACTGGAATCCGGAGCATCCGCCCCCCTGGACGAATACGCGCAGGCCCGCTTCGATCTTGTTCTCTTCAGAAAGCAGTTCGGAAATCTTCGACGCCGCCGACGGTGTGACATTAATCATAAGAAGGATTCTCCTCAACGAACGATCGACGGTCAATTATACCGGGTGGGCGAGGTCCAGTTCAATTGGAAGCGTGCCGGCCTGGAGACCGTCCGTCGCGCGCAACCCGTCCCGGTGCAATTAGTTAGACGCTTGGCCAGGCGGACTTGTCTCCGGGGCTGGGGCCAGCGATACTGTGTCGGTGAGCAGCGAGTTTCCGTACTGGCTGGCGGGACAGCCGGGCCGATCCGGTGAGCCGCTCGACGTCCGTAACCCGTTCGACAACAGCGTGATAGGCCGGACATGGCTGGCCGGAGACGCCGAGTTCGAGCGCGCCGTTCAGGCCGCCGAGGGGGCTGCCGGGGCGATGCGGGCGATGCCAGCTCATGCGCGCGCCTCGATCCTGATGGCCATATCTGCTGAGCTGGATCGGAACCGTGAAGAGATTGCGCGGATTCTGGCTGGCGAGGCCGGCAAAGCCCTCAAGGACGCCACCATCGAAACCGAGCGCGCGGCCATGACCTTCCATGTCGCCGCCGAAGAGGCCCGGCGGCTTGGCGGTGACGCCATCCCGATGGACCTGGCGCCGCACGGTCAACGGCATCTCGCCATCACCCGCCGCTTCCCGATTGGACCGGTCGCCGCGATTTCCCCGTTCAACTTCCCCTTGAACCTGACCGCGCACAAGATTGCGCCGGCCATCGCCGCGGGCAATCCGATCGTGCTGAAGCCGGCGACCAAGACGCCGCTGAGCGCGCTGCGGCTCGGCGAACTGGCCACGCGCGCCGGCCTGCCGGCCGGCGCGATCAGCGTGCTGCCAATGGCGCGCCGCACCGGCGACCGGCTCGTCACCGACCCGCGCTTCAAGCTCCTGACCTTCACCGGATCTTCCGCGGTGGGATGGGACATGAAGAACCGCGCCGGAAAAAAGAAAGTGATCCTCGAGCTCGGGGGCAACGCCGCGGTGATCGTGGACCAGAGCGCCGACCTCGACGCGGCCGCCCGGCGCATCGCCGCCGGCGGCTTCGCG
>JBDTSX010000149.1:0-8976 GCA_039930925.1 Acidobacteriota bacterium
AGGCAGGTTTCAAACCTGCCCCTACAGTTTCGCCGTCTAACAGCTATTGGAAACCTACGATGCCTACATCCTTCACCCTGCGCCAGATGCGACCCGACGACGGCCCGGCCCTGCGCGCCTTGATGGAAAATGATCTGCCCTCTACTGGAATGTCGCTAACCACGCGCTTTCTGGTTGACCCCTATCAGGCGTGGCTGGCGCTCAAGCCGTCGATGATCGGCGTGGTGGCCGAAGCGCCGGGAGTAGAAGGGCTGGTTGGTACAGCGACAGTGGCCTTCGAGGATGTTCAGTTCGACGGGCGTGTTTTGCCGTCGGCGTTTCTGGAAAATCTCAAGGTGCACCACGCCTATCGCGGCGGACTGCTGGAGCACATTCTCAAGATTGCCGAGACCGGTGAGGCGATTGCGATCGCGTATGGCGCCGACCCCGACCTTCTGCTGGCGGGCGCCATTCTGCACGACCTCGGTAAAGTGGACGAGCTCAGTTACGACGGCATCACGTCGTACTCACGCAATGGCAACCTCCTCGGCCACATCACCATCGGCGTGACGATGGTGCGCGACGCGCTGCGCGGGATCGAGGGGTTCCCCGACGACCTGCGCACGCGCATCGAGCATCTCATCGTGTCTCACCATGGTAAACGTGAACTCGGCTCGCCGGTCGAGCCGATGACCGAGGAAGCTTTCATCCTCTCTGCGATCGACGACCTGGACGCGACGCTCCATCAGTTCAGGCGGCACGTCCGGGAAGATCGTGGCGAGGGTGATTTCACCGCGTATCACCCCCGCCTGAGGCGTATCCTGCTCAAACCCGCCGGCCGCTGACGAGCCGCACGAGGAAAAGAATGATCGCGATGACCAGCAGAACGTAGATGAAGTTGCCCAGGGTGTAGCCGCTGACCATACCGAGCAGCCACAACACAATCAGGATGATCGCAATCGTTTCGAGCATGTCTATTCTCCTTGGCGCCAGCGTTAGTGCGGCGCGTTGCACTTCGGCGTTACAGCAGAGCAACGGCTGTGCCGAACTTCGCGGACCGGGTGGCGGTCCGGCGAAAATCGTCTTACTCGTGTGTTTGCTGATGTTTGCATCGGCCCGCGAGATCGTTTTTGCCCAAACCCCCGAGCCAGCTCAACATCAAGACACTGCTTCGACAGGGAAACGCATTGCATCTTTTCTCGCCGGCGGATCCCTTGGGCTGGCCACTCACGAGAGCGGGCACGTAATTGCCGACCTGGCGTTTGGTGAAAAGCCTGGTCTCCGCAAGGTGGATTTCCACGGGATTCCATTTTTCGCGATCACTCACAGCAGCGGGTTGCCCCGCCACCGTGAATTCACGATTTCCTCGGCCGGATTCTGGGTCCAGCACGCGGAGAACGAGTGGATGCTCACCCGGCGTCGCACCTTCAGGCAGGAACACGCGCCCCTCGCGAAGGGGGTTTTCGCGTTCAACCTGCTCGCTTCGGTCGCCTACGCGGGAGCAGCGTTTGCGAAGACCGGACCGCAGGAGCGCGACACCCGCGGCATGGCGGACGCCTCGCGGCTCGACGAGCGCTGGATCGGCGTGATGCTGCTCGCGCCGGCGGTGCTCGACGCATGGCGGTACTTCCATCCTGACGCGACTTGGGCAGGGTGGACGTCGAGAGGCGTCAAGGTTGGAATGGTGATCCTCGTCGCCCGGTAGTGAACCGCTCGCGACCACGTATGGAATGCCGCCATCGCCCGGCCGATACCGGATTTTGCGGGACCTAGATACCCAGTGCGTTCTCGTTGCGCGGACCGAGAGCGAAGGTCATGGTGCCCTCGACCACCACCTTGCCGTCCACGCGCGCGACGCCGCGGAGCACGCCCATGCGGCTCCTGAGCCGCCGCACGTGCGCTTCGATCACCACCACGTCTCCGGGATGCACCGGGCGGCGATAGCGGACCCGCTCGATGCCCATGAAGTAAATCAGCTTCTCGCGATTTTCAGGCTTCGCGAGGATCATGATCGCTCCGACCTGGGCAACCGCTTCGGTCAGGATCGTCGGCGGCAAGACCGGGAGCTCACCAGGGCGGTGCGCCAGGTACCGCTCGTTGAGGGTCACGTTCTTGATGCCGACGATGCGCTTGTCCGGCTCGAACTCGGTGATCCGATCCACCAGCAGGAAGGGATAGCGGTGCGGCAGAATCCGCTCGATGGCGGCATGGTCGAGGGGTAGCGTAAATTCCATTGCAGATGCTGGGCCGGGAGCCGGAACACGAGCGGCTCACGGTGACGCGCGATGACCCTTGAGCCTTGAGTGTTCAGGGTACAGCACTCCGCATTTCGCGCGAAGTATAATCTCACTCTTGTCATCGGAAGGACCACCCGCCAGTGAACGGATTTCCAGCAGACAACGTCGCCGCTCTCAACGACCCGGTGGCCCAGGCGAAGCAGGCCGAGCACGACCTGCTGACGACGCTCTTCGATTTGGGTCGGCGCGTCACGGCGGTGCTGGACTTCGACACGCTGCTCGCCGAGATCCCACGGCTGATCGGCCGGTTGATCTCGTTCGAGGCGTTCGCGGTCTACCTGCTCGATGAGCGGCGAGGCGTGCTGCGTTCGGCATACGCGGTCGGGTATCCGGAGTCGGCGAAGGCAGTGCGGTTGAAGCCCGGCGCCGGGCTCGTCGGCGTCGCGGTGGAGACGGAGCAGCCGGTGCTGGTCAACGATCTGGCGTCCGATCCGCGGTACATCGAAATCGTGCCGGGGATGAATTCCGAGATCGTCGTCCCGCTGATGCACAAGTCGCGGACGATTGGCGCGCTCAATATCCTCAGCCGCAACCCGGATCAGTTCACGGCCCGTGACGTGGCGATCGTGCGGCAGTTCGCGGCGCACGTGGCGGTGGCGCTCGTCAACGCGCGGCTCTTCGAGGGCAGCCGGCGCGACGCCGACGCCTTCGAGACGCTCGCCGAGATCGGCCGCGAGGTCGCGGCCGTCCTCGATCTCGACGAGCTGTTCCTGCGGATCGCGCAGCTCACCAAGCGCGTGATCGACTACCGTACGTTCGGCATCCTGCTGCTCGACGAAGGACGCGGCGAGCTCGAGATGAAGCTCGCGGTGCAGTACGGAGAAAAGGTGGACGTGCCCCGGGTACGGCTTGGGGAAGGGCTGATCGGGTATGCGGCGCTCCACCGCGAGACGGTGCTCGTCTCTGACGTCTCGCAGGACCCGCGCTACATCAATCTCGTACCGGATGTGCGATCCGAGCTCGCGATCCCGATGCTGCTCCAGGATCGCTGCATCGGCGCGATCGATCTCGAGAGCCCGGAGCTCGATGCCTTCAGCAAGCGCGACGTCGAAATTCTCACCCTGCTCGCCAGCCAGGCGGCGGTCGCGATCGAGAACGCCCGGCTCTATAAGGAAGTGCGGGCGAACGAAGAGCGTCTCGAGAAGGAACTGCGATTCGCCCAGCGCGTGCAGACCGCGCTCCTGCCGGCGGGACCGCCGAAGCGGCTGAAAGGGATCGAGGTCGCGGCATTGTTCGCGTCGGCGCACGAGCTCGGCGGCGACTTTCACGACTACCTCGCGCCGGAGGCGAACACGCTCGTCGTCGCGGTCGGTGACGTGTCGGGGAAGGGCGTTCCGGCCGCGCTCTACAGCGCGTTCGCGGCGGAGCTGGTGCGGGGCCGCACGTTCCGGAGGCGATACCTGCCGGATCGATCGAGCCCGGCCGGGGTGCTCTCCTCGGTCAACACGATTCTGCAGGAACGGCAGCTCGAGGAGTACTACTGCACGTTGTGCTACACGGTGTTCGATTTGAAGCGGCGCATCCTCACGCTCGCAAACTCCGGGCTGCCCTACCCGATTCGGTGCTCCGGCGACACCTGCACCCAGATCGAACTGCCCGGCGTGCCGCTCGGGTCCTTCCCGGGATCGACCTACGACGAACTGACCTTTCCCCTGCTCCTTGGTGACCTGTTCGTGCTGTGCACCGACGGCGTCTTCGAGTCGATGAACGGACAAGGGCAGGAGTTCACGGGGGCGCGGCTGATCGAGGTGGTCGGCCGGCTTCGCGATCAGCCGCCGGCCAAGGTGGTGGAAGGGATCTTCGACGCGGTGCACGAGTGGCGCGGGGAGACGCCGCCGAACGACGACATGACGGCCGTCGCGGTGCGCATCACGCTGTAGCGTCGGTTCACACAAACGTCCGGCTGAAGCCGGACGCCACAGACAAAAAAACGTCGGGCTGAAGCCGGACCCTACACGATGGACTTCGGCCGGAAGCCGGACGCCACAGGCGTCTTCATTCCTGTAGGGTCCGGCTTGAGCCGGACCGGATCTGAAATCAGAAACCGATCAGCGCCGCCTGAAGTCGATGTCGCGCTGCTCGAGGTGAAGACCGATGGACTGGCCGCCGAATGTCGCGATGTCGCTGACGCGGCCCCGGACCCGCACGTGCGCGCCCCGGGTCGGCACCCGGCCGTTCTGCGCCAGCACGGTCAGCTCGCCGGTTCCGTCATCCACTTTATACAGTTTGAACGGCATCAGCGGCACGCCCCAGGAGCTGGTGACGACGCCGTCGATGGACACGTCTCGATTTTGATATCGGCCCGGGTTGTATTTGAGGTCGGCCACGCTGGCGTGGTGCAGCGCGCAGCCGGAAATCATCACGACGAGAGCGAGCGGCGCGAGAAGACGAGCCAGCGACTTTGTCATGATCAACTCCCCCAGAAACACGAATGCCGCGCGGAATCGAGAACGAACGCGGGATGCGGCGATGCCAGCGCCTGCCTGAGTTACGCACCCCGTTGACTCCGCGCGACGCAGTGCACTACATCAAAGGACGTGCCCGACCATCCCGCAGAATTTCTGAGCAAAATGCGCGACTGTAGTGCCTTGAACGTCTCATTGCGTGGACGCGGCTGACCTCAGGCCCGGACGACGCCCGACAGATCACGATTTTGAATGGAGAAAGTGCATCACGCGTTGCGCCACCGGAAGGAGAGAAGGACTGCGCCCGCGGGCGGCGTTGACGCGTGCCCCTCGATGGTCGGCGGCCGGGAACCGCCGTCGTGACGGCTAGAAACGCTGAACGAGGTTGATCGCCATCGTCGAGACGCGCGTATCCGCTTCCCGCCGTTGATATCCGTAGGCGCCGCCGATTGAGGTGCGCGGCGTGACCTCGAACCGGACTCCCGCCGAAAAATTGTTCGAGTCCAACTGGGACAGCCGTTCAACCGTGATCAGCGGCAGTCCTTCGAAGCCCCGCTCGAATCCCAAGTCGAGCCAGGCGCGCCGGCCGAGCTGTCCGGTGAACCCGAACGAGTAGCCGTCGTTCAGCTGATCCAGCAGCAGATTGTCGAACGTCGAGTTGCTGTGGTAGTAGCGCACGGTGACCGCGGCGCGATCGTTCAGCGTCACCGTCACGCCCGGCGTCCAGAGCCAGGTCGCCGAGGTGTCGAAGTGCAGGTAGCGGAACCCGCCGAGCAGCGCCAGGCGGCCGCGAGAGAAGTCGAGGTCCACGGACGTGTCCGACTGGGGAAGAATCGTGTCTCCGCCGAACAGCGCACCGGCCCGGAGATGCACGTCGCGCCGCGCGAACCATTCGATCCCGCCGCCGCCGCGGTTCTCGTCGAGGTCGAACTTGCGGAGATGCTGCCCCCCGCCGAAGAGCCGCACCGCTTCACCGGCCCGCAGGTTCACGCTGACGGTACCCGAGTGGGTGTCGGGATCGAGTGTATTGAAGTGCTCGAAATCGTACGACGCTTCCAGCCGGTGAGCCCGGTCCGCCGTCAGCTCGTCAAACGCGCGGCGCGCCTGGAGATTGCCGGCGTCGAGCGCCAGCGCACGCTGATAGTAGGCCAGCGCCAGCGTCGGGTGACCGCTGAGCCGGTGCAGGCGACCCTGGGCCGCCAGCATAGCCGGCCGATCGGCGGCAACGGCCTCCGCCCGCTTCAGCGCCTCACCCGCGCGGTCGAACTGCCCCGATGTCGTCAGCGCGTCGCCAAGGCCAATCAGCGCGTCCACGTTCCGCGGCTCGGTCGCGGTAATCGATTGGAATACCTCGGCCGCCCGCTCCGGGTGCCCCATCAAGGCGTGCAGGCGGGCGATCCAGAGACGCGCCGGGATATCGTCCGGGTTGGCCGCTGCCAGCGTCTGAAATTCCTTCAATGCCTGGGCATACGACCCTGATTGCGCCAGCCGCTCGGCTTCCGCACGCCGGTCGGCAGCCTGCGGGGGAGCCAGCAGAATTGTCCCCAGAATCGCTGCGGCAATGAAGCTCATGGGTAACGATTGTACCAGTGTCCAGGTTGGGAATCCGTTCGGTTTCGCACTCCCGGCCCGCGGTCCCGCGGCAGGATTTCAACCTTTTGGCGGAACGCCCGTCTGACGGTTGACACGGTTTTTGGCGCGGTGTCGAGGCCAGCGACGGATATATTCGGGCACCCGCGCGCGCCCGTCTCCGGCCACCGCCGGAGCACAACACCGCCAACTCCAGACGGTCCGAGGTGGACACAATGAAGACATGGAAATTCCCCCTGCTGGTCGCATCGGTCGTGACCGCGGGAGGGCTCGGCGCCGCCTTTGCCCCGGTAGCCCATGGCCAGACGGCACGCGTGGCGCCGCGGGCGGTCGAGATGCTCGGTGGACAGGGGCCCGAGATCGGCGTCTCGATTCGCGACCTTGATCAGGACACCGCCAGGGCGGGCGTGGCGATCGATGCCGTCGCCGGCGGCAGCCCCGCCGAGAAGGCAGGCATCAAGAAGGACGACGTGGTCGTGGAGTTCGACGGCGAGCGCGTCCGCAGTGTGCGCCAGTTCGCGCGGCTCGTGCGGGAAAGTCCGGCGGGCCGCAAGACCCCGGTGATCGTGATGCGGGACGGACAGAGGGTGAGCCTCACGGTCGAACCGCGGGCCAGCAACAACTTCAACATCTTTCGGGACGAGGGGAATTTCGGCGGCAATTTCCGCTACGCCTTCCCGGTGCCGCCGGCTCCGCCCGCCCCTCCGGCCGCGCCAGCCGCCCCTCGCGCGCCGGCGCCCCCCGCGCCCCCGGCTCCGCCGGCGTTTCCTGACCTCCAGACCTTCATCTGGCGCTCGAGCAACACTCTCGGCATCACAGTCAGCGAGCTGTCCTCCCAGCTGGCCGAGCATTTCGGCGCAAAGAACGGCGTTCTGGTGACATCGGTGGCGGATGCCTCGTCGGGAGCGAAAGCCGGCGTCAAGGCAGGGGATGTGATTACGTCGGTCAACGGCAGCGAGGTCGGCGACCCGTCCGATCTGCGGCGGCGGATTCAGCGGACCCAGGAGGGAAGCGAGTTCACGATCGGAGTGGTCCGGGACAAGAAGCCGATGATACTGACCGGAAAGCTCGATCCGCCGAGGAGTGGCAGAACGTCGCGGTCGAGTGTGTAACCGGCCAGAGGGTCGATTTCGCGAAAGGCGTTAGGCCCCGGTTGCTTCGAGCTTCGCCTGCGCGCGCGCTGACGGCGGGCCCACGAGCGTGGCGAGCTGCGCCGCCACGATCGTGGCGGCCGCCAGCTTCCCGGCATCCTTCTCGCCGTCGTTCCGAACTTCCGCCGCCATCACCCCGACGCAGCCGCTCGGCGTCACCAGCGGAGCCGCGATAGCACCGTTCGAGATCGAATCGCGATTGACGGTCTGGAGCAGCGAGGTCCGGAACGCTGCCCCGGTCGCGTTCTCTGCGCCCGCCAGGATGGTTCCCAGCCGCGATACGATCTGCTGCGGATATCCATGCGTCAGGATCGGTGCGAGCTCACGACCGTCCGGATCCGCGATCCAGAGGACGATGCCGGGAGCGTCGAGCACGGCGGCGGTGCGTTCGAGAATGGCGGGAAGAGCCTGGGTCTGGGCAACGCGCGCCAGATCGGAGCAGAGCGCGGCGACCGCAGCGAGGTCGATCGCCGACGCGGGAGTGCTTTCCGATCCAGCTGGTCGCGGTTTCCAGTCCCGGTTGAGGGCGGCGCCGATGTCGAGCCCGGCACCCGAATCAAGGGAACCGGGAGTGGAAGCGATGATGCTGGGGACCTGCGAACGCTGTTCGCGCCGTAAGGCGGGACGGGGGACCAGCAACAGGATCACGAGGAGTCCCACGCCGGCTGCGGCGGCGGCGGCGAGGAGCTGAAGCGTGTGGCTGGCGGCCGCGGCCGCGTCGCTCGTCTGGGTCTCGAACGAACGCGCCTGATCGATTGACGAGACGATCGCGCCGGTGCTTGCGAGGCCGTCCGAGAAGATCAGGTCGGAGGCGAGCCCCTTCTGGGCGTTGTTCACGAACTCGCGCGCGCGGCCATCCATCTGCGCGAAATCCTCGAGCGCGCTCGACGCGTTGTCGATCGACGACTGCGCGGATACCGAGATCGCGTCGGTGCGCAGTCTCGTCAGCCTCTCGCGGAGCGCCGTCGTGGCCGCGGCAACTTTCGCGGTCCAGAAGTCGTCTCCTTGACCGGCAGCCACATAGGCCTGCTGACCCGCGCGAAGCTCCAGTGCATCTCGCTCGGCGGCCACGGCGGCGGCATCGAATGCACGCACCGCCGGAACATCGGTCTGTGCCCGGGACTCACCCATCCAGAATAGGTACGCCGATACGCCGGTCGCCCCCACGAACAAACTCAGAAGCGTCAGGCGCACCGCCAGGCTCTTCATGCACCCTCCAAACGGCGATGTTGGACGCTACTATAGCAAGGTTCACCGTTCGGCAGGTTCGAAAGTGCAGCACATGTTGATTGTCGCGATCATCAATCCGATCTCCGGACCCGGCGCGGACCCGGCCTCGGCTGCCCGCCGCGTCGCGCTCGTGCGCGCGGAAGCCGGGCGGAGAGGATTGCGTCCCGACATCTACCTGACCGAGCGCGCGGGCCATGCGCGCGAGCTGGCCGCGTCAAGTGCCGCAGCGGGCGCGGATCTGGTGATCGTCTGGGGCGGCGACGGAACGCTCAACGAAGCCGGCGCCGGGCTGCTCGGGTCCACCACCGCAATCGGCCTGGTGCC
>JBDTSX010000150.1:0-8976 GCA_039930925.1 Acidobacteriota bacterium
CCGCCCGACCAGGGATGTCGATGCGATCGTCGACGTGACGTCCTACGCGAAGTACGATGCCTCGTTGCACTTCGCCAACTGGCTATTCCTGGAAGTGGCGTTCCGGTACCCGAAGGGCGCCGTGGACGTGAAGGCGCTTCGCCGCTACGTCTCGGGCCACACACTCGAGATTCGTTCGACGGGACAGGACGTCGTTATCGCCATCTCGGTCGAGAGCGACGGGGAGAGCTTCGATACTGCCGACGACGGGAGCGGCTGGCTGTCGTCGCTGATTGGCCTTCGTGCCGACCTCGCGAGTGGTGACGAGCGGGCCCTCTACGTGGGATGGCTGCTGGATGTCCAATGCGGCGAAATCGATGATGACGCCGTCGAGCCGTCGCGGCCCGAGGGACTCGGCAACCTGTCGCCCGCGCTCGAGAGCCTCGTCGAGATCATCGGGCTCGAGCGCGATCTCGTGACCGCCGCGGCAGAGGGTGCGCCGCCGCCGGCGCGGCCATCATCGACTCGGGACGTCAACCGATGGCTGACCGGGCGCGACGCGGCCGAGCACACCGCGTTGCTTGCGCGCGTTGCTTGCGGCGACGGTCGGGTCGGCGCCGAGCTCATGCGCCGGTTTCGTCAGCACACGCCACGTCGCGCGCCGCTCTTGCCGTTGCGCACCGCCGGCGCGCTGCGTGCCCGAGCGGAGGCGATTGCAGAGCGACGGCGCGAAGCCGTTCGAGAGCGTGAAGCCCGCAGCCGTGCGGAGCGAGAACGGGAAGAACAGGCCGCCCGCGATCGATGTCTGGCTGTTCTCGCGAAGCGGGAAGGTCAGGCGTGGCAGTGGGTCGACACGCTCATTAGGACGAGACTTCCCGGCAACTACGACGCCGCGGTAGCACTCCTCGCGGACTTGCGCGACGTGAGTGGACGGAAGAAGGGACGTCACGCCGAGTTCACGCAGCGCATCCGCACGCTGCGACAGGCGCATGCCACGAAGCCAAGTCTGCTCGCCCGCCTCATGAGGGCCGGCTTATCACCGTTGCCCGTTCCGCCCGAACTCGTTCGCCGGAAGAACCGTTTGGGATTCGAACTTTGCCAATCTGCAGCAACACATTGATGATGCAGGCGTTAGCTCGCCGAGGCGGCGTGGTCCGTCGCACCGAGCGGAATCGAACTCTCGCGATCAGAACCAGCAACTCGTTGCCATGAAGAGAGTTGGAGCTCGATGGATGGTTTGGCTGGGAGTCAGGGCCAGGGCCAGCCCGGAACCGCCTGAGACGATTCCCTCTTATTTTACGGGCCTCTTCGAGGGTGGGAGGCAACTGCTTCCCACCCCAGACCATGACGGAGTGTCACACCTGTGTCACACCGATTTCTGTCACGGCGCATGGCGCGCTGCGGACGTCAGAGCCGGGGACCGCCGCCGCGACTGGTATGCCAGAGCGCCAGGAGTTCGACCCGATTCGGATCGCTGACGACTCGGTAGTAGACGTAGTAGCGAACGCGCGCGAGGTGGAGACGACGAACGCCCGTCAGGGAAACGTCTTGGCGCGAGCACCGACTTCGGGCTGGACCGAGATGAGCTTCGAGGCGCGGTCGAGCTCTTCGTGGATGGCGTTGGGCGCCGCCGGGCGGTTTCGACGCCACCACTGTTCGGCGGCGCGAATCTGGCCCCTGGCGAGGTCGCTGACCTCGATGGGGAGCGGATCCTTCACTCCCGGCTGCGAAGCTCGGAGAGCAGTTGGGCCATTGGCGTGGTTTGCCCTTTATCGCACTGGGCGATCGACTCCAGCAGCATCTGCTCCGTCTCCGCGTCGGCCTCGAATGTCTCGTCGCCTTCAGGTGCCAACACCGTGACAGACGCACCTTCGGGCAATTCGGCATCGAGCTCGACGCGTCCGTCAACGACCCTGCCTGATGCGATTCGCATACGGGGCATTCTAACAGCACGCATCGAGCTTCGCGCGCATACGCGCAAGCTGCACAGGAAGGGGCAGGACTCGCTCCTGCGCCAGGTCGGCTGGCGCACGGTGGATGGAGGTGAATGATGCCGGATAGCTACGACCCTCGCTGGGGCGATGATCCCCGCGATCGCGGCGACCACTCGCGCGATCTCAGCCGCGGCGGCGGCGCCGGGATCGATCCGCGTGAGCGCGAGCGAGTGGACCCGCGCGACGTGTTCGCGGAGCACGTCAACCCGCCTCGCGGCCGCGAGCGGGAGCACGTCCGCTGCCGAGACCATGTCTACACGCTGCGAGGCGCTGAGAGCCGCACGCTGGCCGCCGTCGGGGCGTTCCGCGCGGTGCCCACGAGCGATCTGCGTGACGCGTTCGAGCGATCCCTCGACGCTGGAAGCTCACTTTGGAGGTCACTGCTAATGGCTACTGGTTCATGATCAAGGACAAGGCTGACCCGTGTGGCTTCGCGTTCGTGAGCAACCAAGACGGAGTGATTTACGCGAGCGAGCCTATCCGGCCGGGTCCTGACACAAACCTTAGGTGACTCATCGAGCTTGCATATGCGTCCTGCTGAGTTGGCATTAATACTCCAAGACGTTATATTATTGCCACCGAGGCCAACGGCATGCACAAGCGGCAATGGGACACGGTCCTTTACGGAATCGCCGAAGATCAGAGCGGGTACTTCACTGCCGCCCAGGCGAGGGCCGAGGGTCTCCATCCGGTCCGTCTAGTCCAGCTCGCCCAGCAGGGAGACATCGAGCGCGTCTCGCGCGGCGTCTATCGCTTCACCCGATTCCCCCTGTCCCAGTTCGGCCATTACATGGAAGCCGTCCTGTGGCCCCAGGTCCGCCGGCCTGATCTCGCCGGCGTGGTTTCGCACCAATCGGCGCTGGCGCTCCACGGGTTGTCCGGCGTGAGCCCCGCGAAGATCCATCTGACGTTGCCCATGGCTGTTCGCCTCCGGCGTGAAGTCCCGAAAGCGCTCGTCATCCACTACGCTGACCTGGCGCCCGGCGACGTCGAACGCGTCGAAGGCGTGCCCGTCACGACCCCCGCGAGGTCCATGCGCGACGCGCACGCCGGCCACCTTGGGAACGACCTTATCGGTCAGGCGATCGCCGATGGAAGACGCTCCGGCGTTCTTACCGTGGCGGAGGCTGGCCGCCTCGAGCGAGAGCTGCTTGGAACCAAGCCGAGCCGCCGGCGCTTCCCGCGCGCCCGTGTGAACCCGAGGTGACAGCCGATCGGAAACGACCTACCGGGCCTCCGTCGTCGGCCGGCGTGCTGGCGAGGTACGCGCAGGTGTACGCGCGGGAGGCGGGCGTCGCGGAAGGCCGCGTTCGCGCGTGGGTTGCCTACATGATCATGGCGGGTGCCCTCGAGCGGGCCACTCGTGCGGGCGGCCCGCAGTTCATCGTCAAGGGCGGAGTGGCCCTCGAACTGCGCCTGCGCGATCGAGCCCGGGCGACCAAGGACATCGACATCGTCCTGCGCGACACGAGAGCGGACCTTGCCGTGGCGCTCGAACAGGCGATGACAGCGGAGGCGTATCAGGGGTTCTCCTTCCGGCGCAAAGGGGAGCCGCTGCTGCTGGACAACGGGGCGGTCAACCTGGAGTTCGCCGTCACGTATCGAGGCCAGCCCTGGACCAGCATCAGCGTCGATATCGCGCGTGCGGAGGCCGGTGAATCAGAAGTGGAATGGGTGGACGCGATTGCTCTCACCGCGGCCTTTGGCGTCACTGGGACCGCGCAGCTGCCGTAGTACTCAGAGTATTGCGCCGCATGCGCCGCCCGCGTGTCGTCGGACCGTCGGCGCCGAGCGACCGCCGGAATACGGAAGATAGATCTCCGGCCGCTCGACCTGCTCCGGCAGGCTAGCGTGATAGACAATCCAGGGGCGAGAGAAGCATGATGAAGCGCCGACTTCGGCGCGATTCGCGAGCCCATTACAGCCCTGCGTCGTGCGCTCTTGGGTCACAACGTGCGCAGCACGTCGATCCGGTTCACGCGCGCGGCGCGGCG
The DNA here is from genome assembly GCA_039930925.1 of Acidobacteriota bacterium. Lineage (GTDB taxonomy): Bacteria > Acidobacteriota > Vicinamibacteria > Vicinamibacterales > 2-12-FULL-66-21 > JALZOC01. The sequence goes on from JBDTSX010000150.1 coordinate 3,968, forward strand.
CACCGGCCGCAGGCACGCCGCGAGGATGACGGCCGAGAGCGTCAGCGGAACCGCGATCAGGGTGACAGCGTCGAGCCGCGGCAGCGCGACCACCATGCTGGACACGAGGCGCACCGCGGCAAACCCCAAGCCGACGCCGATCACGACGGCCACCGCCAATGCCAGGACCGCGTCGCGCAGCAGCAGCGCCAGCAGGTCGCGGCGTTCCGCGCCGAGTGCGCAGCGGATACCGATTTCGCGCGTGCGCTGTGCGGCTGAATACGAGACGACGCCGTAAAGGCCCACGACCGACAGCAGCAGGCCGAACAGGCCTGAGACCGCGAGGACGGTGGCCGCGACCCGCGTCGGATACGACGCCTCGCCGATGTCTTCCATCATCGTCCGCGCCCGCGGTATCTCCGCATCTCGCTGTGCGGCAACGATCGCCGCGGGCAGCGTCTTCAGCAGCTCGGGCGTGTTGCCGCGCCCGCGAACGACGATGCTGGCCGCCAGGAGAGACGGGCGCTGCGCGATCGGCACGTAGAGAAACGGCGCCGGCCATTCCTCCTGTCCCGCGAACCTGACCTGCCTGGCGATGCCGACGACGCGAAGCCAGGTCGGCGGCGCATTAGTCGCCGGATCCGGGTTGGCCATGTATTCGCCGAGAGCGTCCTTGTCCGGCCACAGCAAGCGCGCCAGCTGCTCGTTGACGACGGCGACGGGCGGCGACGAGGCCGTGTCGTTTCCGTCGAACGCCCGGCCACGGACGAGCGGAATTCTCATCGCCTCGAAATAGCCGTCGGAAACGTAGGCGCCCGCCGCCCACCGGCTCTGTCCGTCGCGAAAGCTCTCGCGGCTCACGATCGGCACGTTGTCCGCGGTCGTCCAAACGATCTTGTTCGCCAGCGCCGCAATCTCGACGCCGGGGAGCGTCCTCACCTGGCGCAGCAACTGCAGGTATTCGGCCTTACGCCGGGCGTTCTCGGACTGACGCTGCTCCGGCGTCATCCCGCCGAAGTAGCGCGGCGGCCTGGCGACGTCCGCGTAGACGACGCCGCTCGGATCGGAAGCCGCGATCCGCGAACTCCGCGCGGAGCAGCGCGCGGACCAGCACGCCGGCGGCCAGCAGCAGAACCAGAGAGAAACAAATCTGCGGCACGACGATCCAGCGCCGGAAGCGCGAGCGCGGGGTGGCCGCCTGCGCGCTCCCGGCAAGGACGGCGAGGATGAGTGGGCTCCTTTGAAGCCTAGCCCTGCATAACGATTCCGTTAGGAGGCCCATCACTTGGCCGAGCCTCTCAGAACGTATTGCGAAAGAAAGCTCTTGAGCGTACTGAAGTAGACCTTCGGGTTCGCCTCGGCCGAGTCGTTGTGCCCTCCTCCTGGGATCCCCGCAAGTCGTTTGGGATCGTTGGCCGCAGCGTACAGTCGCTGCGCCATGGGCACGTGACGGAGATCTTCCTGCCCGTACAGTATGAGTGTAGGCACATGGACCGCCCTGATTCTCGACAGCGCGTCGAAGCGTTCGGTCAGGATCAAGCGGACCGGCAGCAACCGGGCGACTCCCATCCCATCGGCCAGATCCGCGATGGACGTCAACGTACTCTCCGTGATCAGGGCACCTGCGTCAGCATGCCTGGCGGCCAGATCGATGGCGACGACGCCGCCGAGCGAGTGCCCGTAGACCACAATGGCCGCAGGCGCGATGCGCCGCTCCCACACGAGATAAGCCCAGGCGCGCTCCGCGTCCTCGTATGCCAACTTCTCTCGCGGCGGCCCGCCAGTGCTCTCGCCGTATCCGCGATAGTCGTAGATGAAGACGTTAAGGCCCGACTGCTGCAATCCCACGATGCTTCGGGCATTGGCCGAGAGGTTGCCCGCATTGCCATGCGAGTAGAGCAGAGTCGCCGCGTGCGGATCCTGCGACGGCACCCACCAACCCGTCACTTGGCCGCCGCCAATTGGCAGCGCGACCTTATCGAATTTCACGCCGAGGTCGCTAGGCGTGGTATCCACGATCGGGCTCGGCAGGAAGATGAACGAGGCCTGCCAGTACCAGAGCGCACCAACGATGAGAAGGTAAACGGCCGCGATTGCGGCAGTGAATGCGCGGACCAGACGGAACGCCAAGGATCGTCGAGCCATGTGGCAAAGGCCGTATTCTAGCGCCGATCACCTTATCAGCTGCGGTTCGGCGTCAGGGGCCGGCGATTTCATCCGCGCGACGTGCTCGACTGGATCGACCGCGGAGCGCCAACTCGAATCTCGTGAACTCGAAACCCAAGGAGCAGAAGCATGTGAAGGAGGACGTATGGCCATCAGACGACGCTGTCGAGGAGTGTGCCGCAGTAGCAGGAGATGCCTCGAGCATCTGTGGTTCGACGTGAAGCACGACGGGGTCCGGTATCGGATGCCGTGAACGACTTTGCCGTACCACGGATGGAGCGGGGCAAACAACGGCCCGTCGGGTCTCTTGAAGAAACGCGCGACTGGGCACGTTTGGTCATCGGCGAGATCAAGGCCGGACGCGATCCGCGGATCAACCCGGTCCGCAAGGACCAGGCGCCGGACATCGGGCAGGTGACCGGCTTTCTCGACGCCTATTTCGAGAGCCACTTGAAACCCGCCGCGATCCGCAGCCTCGATACGGCTGCTGGACGCCTCAAGGTCCTCAAGGAGTACTTCGGCGACCTCCCCGTCAAAGCGCTCGAGGAGGCAGCGGTCATCAACCGCTTCAAGGCCGACAGCGAGTACGCGCGGCGGGTGAAGATCGCCACGCTGCACAAGGTGCTGTCTCTCTTGCGGGCATCCATCCGCTGGGGACAGGCGCAAACGCCGCCGCTGATCGACAAGTCCCCGTTCCACCGTTTCGGTGTTCGGTTCAACCTGAAGGCCGAGACCGTGCGCGATCGGCGGCTCTCGCGCGACGAGGAGAAGCGAATGCTCGACGCGGCCATCGCCATGAACAGATGGGAGTGACCGCTGGGTTGGGCCGCTGATGCACGACCGCATTATCGGCGCCCTCGAACTGTGCTGTCGGCTTGGCGAGATGCTGCTCATCCAGAACAAGCGCGTGGACTGGGACACCCACACGATCGGTATCCCTGGTCACACGACGAAGGACCAGGAGAACCGCCGGATTCCGTTCGATCCCAACGGCCGGCTGGCGGCGGTCCTCAACCGGCGCGGCAAACTCGGGCCTAACGCGTTCGTGTTCGGGACGGACGACGGCGAGCAGGTCGCCAGCTTCAAGACGGCAAGGGAGTCGCTGCTCCTCACGGCGAACGGGCACGATACCAAGCGCGTCAAGCCGGGTGCTCGCGTCGATCGAGCCAGGCTCCAGGAGATCGATCTGCACTGGCACGATCTTCGTCATGAAGGCGCCTGCCGGCTGCTCGCCGACGGCGTGGACATCCGCATCATCCAGTTGATGCTCGGGCACGCGAGCGTCCAGCAGACGCAGCGCTACTTGAACGTCACGGACGACGAGTTGCGCAAAGGGCTGGAGGTGAGCTGGAGCCGTCGGACGCTGAAAGTTGTGGCGGGAGGCTCACATGTCTGACGGAGTGTCACACCTGTGTCACACGGCGCTCTTTTTAGCGATTGTCGTCACAACCAAATCGTCGACGGCGTCACCGCGGTTACTTGAAGTACCGCAACGACATGCGGGGTTGTGGAGAGTGGCGCGCCCGGCAGGATTCGGCCTCGGTCGCGCAGAGCGGAGCGACGCGCGCCGAGTCCCCGAGCCGGCCGCGGCGCAGCCCACCTCGCGAAGCGAGGTGGCGCGCCCGGCAGGATTCGAACCTGCGACCCCCGGCTTAGAAGGCCGATGCACTATCCAGCTGTGCTACGGGCGCTTGCGTGAGGAACCATCAGTGTAACAAGTCTTCAGAACGATTGTGCGTCAACCTCGTGGCCCAGAGACCCTGCTCTGAGGGCGTGTCGATTGCCACGGGATTGCCACGTCGGGCGGTATTGAGCCGCTGCATCGACTCCTGCACCGCGAACCGGCCAGCGTTCAGGTACGTGTCAGTCTGGCTGATATTCGCATGGCCGAGCATCTCTTTGACGTGGTGCAACGGCATGCCGGCCTCGAGCCAGCGGGCGCCCGCCTCGTGGCGCAGATCGTGGAAATGCAGATCGATCGCCTGGAGCACGGGCGCGATGCCGGGACCAGATTACCGTTCGGCGTCCACACGGGCTCGTGCCCATGGGCGCGGAGCACGCACGTTTGCCAGCCCTTGTCGACGCTGTGGATGCGCTCGCCGCAGAGCCCGAACACGTAGGCCGTCGGCGCATAGGTCCGCCCCGCCGGATCGGTCGTCACCATCGCGAGGACGGCCCCGAGACGCGCCGAGATCGGCAACTGCCGCGACATCCCGGTCTTGCGCGCACCTGCCTCCTGAGCCTGGGCGAGGAGCGTCCGCTGCGGCACTTCGACGTGCGCCCATTGCAGCGCCGAGCAGTTCGCCGGCCCGGCATCCGGTCTCGAGCGCCGCGACGATCAGCCCCGAGAGTCGGAGGCCGGCGCCCTGACGAGACAGCGCCTCCGCGGCGGCCAGCAGGGCCGTCTCTTCGTCGGGGGCAAGCCGCCGCTCCCGTTTCGCGACCTTGCCGCGCGTCAGGCTCGAGTCGGCCGAGATGGGGGAGCGATCGAGACAGCCTTTCCGGGCCGCCCAGCGGAACGAGGCTGTGACGACTTGCACGAGATGGTTGAGGGTCGAGACGGCGCGGCCGGCCGCGCGCTGCGCCGTGTGAACGGCTTCGAGCGCATCTTCGGTGATCGCGGCCAGCAGCCACTCGCCCAGACGGCGGCCGTCCGCGGCGCGGTGCGCCTGCACGGTGGCGAGCAACGCGCGATCGTCTTCGCGGGCGCGGCGCTCCGCCACGCGCTCGAACGTGCCGGCGTCGATCGCGGTACGGAGCGTCGCGGCGATCTTCTCTGCCTCGCTCTTGCTGCCGACGTGCCCGATGAACTCGGCATCGAGGCTGAAGCGATATTCGGCCCCCCCGCGCGCATTGTACGAAGA
>JBDTSX010000151.1:0-8976 GCA_039930925.1 Acidobacteriota bacterium
GAACGCAAACGCTATCGCATCGTCTCGCTTCACGAGCAGACGCGGGCCGCCGCCGAGAGCCTCGCGGAGCCGTGTGAGCTCTTCGATCGGCGTGGGCGCGGGGGCCAAGGGGAGGGCGGGCAGCGAGCTGAGCGCACCAAACATGCAGGTTCAGTATAGAGTTCAATGCTAAACCCTCGCGGTGTGGAGTTCGATGCAGCCCCTGCTCGATAGCTTGCGCTCCGGCCAACCGGTCATTGCGGCGGAGCTCCGGCCGCCGCGCGCCGAGCTCGAAACCGGGGCGAGCATGGACGCGTGGATTGACACGTATCACGCGGTCCGGGGGTTGACCCGCGCGGGAACGTTCGTCTTCCTGACCGACAGTGCCGTCGGCTCAAAAGAAGAAGACAACCTCCGGCATCTGGTCATCAATCTGGGGAGCGACGTGCCGCGAACCGGTGTGGTGCCGTTCCTGACGTGCAAACATCCGCTCGACTACTGCCTCGCCTACGCGGACCGCGCGCATCATCACGGGTTCCACGCGCTCGTGGTGCTCGGCGGCGACAAGAGTGTGGGGGCGCCCCGCTGCCTGGAACATGCGTGGCAGCTGCGTGACGAAATCCGTCGGCGGGTCCCGGACCTGGCGCTCGGCGGCTGGGCCAACCCGCACGCCGACCCGGCGGCGCAGGTCTCGCACCTGCTCGCGGAACACGCCAACGCCGAGTTCTACCTGACCCAGATTGTGTCCCACCACAGCCGCGGGCACGTGGAACAGTTTCTGGAGGAAACCGAGAGACGGTCGCTTGGACTGCCGGGCATGTTCGGCGTCTTCTACTACCGGTCGGCCAACCCGAAGACGCTCGCGGCGCTGCGCGGATTCCTGCCGGTACCGTCCGAGGAGCTGACCCGCGAGTTCGCCGCGGGGGACACCGCCGACGAGATCTGCGCGCGCTCGATCCGCGCCTTGACGGACGCCGGTGTCCGCCACTTCTATGTCAGCAACCTGCCAATCGGCCGGGCCGCCTCGACGCTCCAGCGGGTCATCGAGCGGGCCGGGCAGGCCGAGGTTACCCGCCCGATCCCTTGAACTGGTCGTCTTCGTCCGCGAAGAGCACGTTGAAGCTGGTCAGCGATCCGTAACAGCCGCTGATGTAGCTCTGAAGCTTCACCTTCACATCCTCGGGCATCGCCGCCGCGTTGACCTGCTGCTCCAGTGTCCGCAGCCGGTTCCGCACCATCACGATCTTGTGGAAGAAGGTCTCGATCGGCCAGGTCTTTTCCTGGAGCGCCGGGTTGCCCGGACGCAGGGCGAGGTTCCCGCCGCGCCATTTATCGGCCGGCGCCACCGCCGTGATGCCCGCCTCCTCCCGGATCACGCGCCGCAGGATCATCTCGATATCCATGCCCGAGTCTTCACTCATGGGTGGCGCGATCCTTTCGCGCTCGCTGACGATGGGGAAGGTTTCGCGATCGCCGGCGTTCCGGACGGCCCGCTTTGCGGGGTGGTGGGTTGGCGCCGTAATGTCGCCGCCCCAGCTGGCCGTCCGCGATTGCTGACCGACCCGCGGACCGCCGCGGTAATTGTGCTCGCTCTGGCAGAACCCGCAGACCACGCGAATCGGCTGGCCCTCGGCGTCGGACGCGACCACGGTGTGCATGCGATCGGTCTTGCACGCGCGGCAGAAGTCTTCGATGGCTTCGCCGGCGCGATAGGAACGTGAAGCCATTCGCTGGATGGTATCAAACTCGCCGGACCGCAGGGAGGTTCGCTCCGGCCCGCCTCCGGCGCGTGACGCCGCTGCCGCCGGCCGTCTCCGGCGGCGGCCGGGTGGCTGTCCTATACTCGGGCGATGGGTCACTCGCTCGACGCGGTGCCGTTTTCAGGCATCATCCGCATCCGCGACATGATGTACAGCGTCAGGGATCCGTTCCGCCTGGATCAGGGAGACGTCAGCTTCGATGCGCCGGAGACGGTCAAACGCGCGATGCACCGGGCGATCGACGAGAACCACAGCCACTACCTGCAAACCACCGGCGTGCCGCGGCTGCTCGATCTGCTGGTCGAGAAATTGCGGACCACCAACCGGATTCCGGTTGCCGGACCAGATGAGGTGATGGTCACGACCGGCGGGATCCACGCGGTCTACATCGCGTGCCAGGCGCTGCTCGATCCCGGCGACGAAGTGATCGTGCCGGATCCAGAGTGGCCACCCTGTGCGGGGAACGTCCTGGCCGCGCGCGGCGTGCCCGTCCCCTGCCCGCTGCACGAAGGACGTGGCTGGCGCTACGACTTCGCGGAGCTCGAATCGAAGATCACTTCGAAGACGCGCGCCATCTACATCAACTCACCGCACAACCCGACCGGCGGCATGTTGACGCCCGCCGATCTGGAAACCATCGCGGCGATCTGCCGCGAACGAAAACTGTGGCTGCTCTCCGACGAAGCCTACGAGGACGTCGTGTACGACGGCGGCGCGCATCTGAGCCCCGCGTCGCTGCCAGGGATGTACGAGCGCACGATCTCGCTGTTCACCTTCAGCAAGTCGTATGCAATGACCGGGCTGCGCCTCGGCTACGTGGCGCTGCGGGATGCCCGGCTGCGCGAGCGAATGAAGAAGGCGCTGTTCTACACCGCGACCAACGTCACCTCGGTGGTGCAGTACGGCGGCATCGGCGCGCTCGAAGGGCCACAGGACGGGGTGGTCGCGTTCCGGCAGGAGCTCCAGGCCCGGCGCGACTTGTTCTACGACGGACTCGCGAAAAATGCCGCGGGCGTGTTGAGCGGCGCACCGCCGAAGGGGGCCTTCTATGCCTTCCTGAAAATCGATCCGGCATGGACGCCGGACCCGCCGTCCACGTCACCGTCACCGTCGATTTCGTGGGCGCTCACCGAGCACCTGATTGCGCGCGGCCGCATCGGCTCAGTGCCAGGCGTGGACTTCGGCGCGCATGGCGAGGGATATGTGCGTTTCTGCTTCGCGCGCGATCGCCGCGAGCTGGCCGGCGCGCTCGCCTCGATGGCGGCGGTGTTTTCGTCAGGGCACGGGTGATCGCTACCGCAGGTGCCGGCCGCCATCCACGCGCAGCGTTTCGCCGGTGACGAAGTTCGAGTCGAGCAGGAAGGCGACCGCTTTGGTGATTTCCACTTCCCCGCCCCAGCGCCCGACCGGCGTGGACGCTTCGACGGCCTGTGACTCTTCCGGCGTGGTTCCGTCCGGCGCCAGAATTGGCCCTGGCGCGATCGCATTGACCAGAATCTGATCGCCGGCAAGCTCCAGCGCCAGCGCCTCGGTCAGCCCGATCACTCCGCGCTTCGCCACGAAGTAGGGCAGGTAGCTGTTGTATCGCGGACGGCCGCTGACGGCGATCCAGTCCGAGAAATTGACAATCCGGCCGCTGCCGGAGGTACGCAGGTGGGGTATGGCGGCGAGCGCGCACAGGAACGCCGCCTTCAGATCGACGTCAACGACCATATCCCAGGCCGCTTCGTCCATGTTCTCGAGCGGCATCGCCTTGTAGACCGATGCCATGTTGACCAGAACATCAAGGCGCCCGAGCGCCGAGGCCGCTTCGTCCACGAGACGACGGCAGTCGGCGCCGCGCGACAGATCGGCCTGGATCAGGAAGGCCCGCCGGCCGGTCGCCCGCACCGCGGCGGCGGCTCCCTCCGCCTCACGCTTGGACCGGTTGTAGCAGAGGGCGATGTCCATGCCGCGGCCGGCCAGATCGACCGCGATCGCCGCGCCAATACGCTTGCCGCCGGTGATGAGCGCCGCGCGATCGATCAGCTCCATCGCCCGCCCTCACTTGCCGGATCGCCGAACGACCCTGGTTGAATCAATGTTCTGGAGACTCCGGCCGATGACAAGTCCGCGGCATCAGACGCGGGGCAGCGTCTGCCGGTGACCGAAGAAGCTCGACCACGGCGCCTTGGCTTTCATGCGCCGCTCGGCGGTCTTGATGTTGAACATGATCGGGTCGAGGCGAGGACTCACTTCGTCCCAGTCGAGCGGCATCGACACCGGGGCGCGCGGCCGCCAGCGCACCGAAAACGGCGGCACGATGGTCTGCCCCGACGCGTTGCGCATCACGTCGAGATAGACGGGCGCGCGGCGCTTGGCCTTGCGCACCTCGATGGTGACCAGCTTCGGATGCTCCGCCGCCATCTCCACCGCGATCGAGGAGGCGTACGCCCGCACCGTGTCCTCCAGCGCGCCGCGGCGCAGCGGCACGAAGACGTGCAGCCCGCGCCCTCCCGAGGTCTTCACATAGGGCTCGAGCCCGTGATCCTCCAGCTTCGCCCGAAGCAGCAGCGCCACGCGAGCGGCCGAGGCAAACCCGTCCGCCGGATCGATGTCGAACGCTAGCCAGTCCGGCTTGTCGAGTTGATCGGTGCGGCTGTTCGTCACATGCATCGCGATACAGCCCATGTTGACGAGCGTCAGCAGCGTCTTGCGGGTGCCGCCGACGATGTAGTCGACGTCGTGGCCGGCGGACGGAGCGGGGATCGTGACGGTGGGAACCTCCGGCGACAGGTTCGCGGGAGCCTGCTTCTGATAGAAGCAGGATTTCCTGATCCCTTCGGGGCACCGCTCCATCGTCACCGCGCGCTGCTTCATCCACGGCAGAATCTGGCCCGCGGTCCGCGCATAGAACTGTGCGAGATCGAGCTTGGTCAGCCGGTCGTCAGGCCAGAACAGCTTCGAGGGATTGGTGATGAGGACTCCGCCCAGCCGAACGCCTGGTGTCGTCACACACTCCCCGACCGTATGCGGGCGCGGCCGTAGGCTTCGGCTTCCGCGGAGCGGGCGCGCCAGCCGTCAACAGACAAGGCCCCAGGGCCGGTCAGCATCAGGGCGACCAGGCCGCCAATCAGCGTCAGGTTGAACTCGAAGCCAGCGGGGAGGAAAAATCCATGGGTCGCATGAACTTCCCAGATCGCCACCGCCATATTGATCGCGAGCGCCAGCGCCGCAAACAAGGTGAGCGCGCCGAGAATCAGCAAGATACCGCCGGCGAATTCCACCACACCGACGAGGATCGCCAGCGGATACGCGGGAGTCAGGCCGAGTTGCGTGAAGAATCCCGCCGTGCCCGCGAGGCCGCCGCCGCCCCAGACACCAAAAAGCTTCTGCGCGCCGTGCGCCACGAACACCGCTCCGATGGCGAGGCGGAGCACGGCAGGCCCGTACGGCTGCATCCAGACTCCTTCAAGCGGGCGCCCGAGCCAACCCGCAACCGGTTTATTGTGTCACCGATCCGGCGGGACAGTACAGCAATCTCCGCCAATCGAACCGCGTCGTGCGAGCAGAAGCTGTCTCGACGGATCGCGCCCGGATCAGCGCTGGACCCCGCGGACAATCGTGGTTCGCTTACTGCAGCCGCTTTCCGTCCGCGTCGAAGACGTCCAGCTCTCCCTGTTTCTTGAGCGTGTCCGTGATCTTCGTCGCATCGCCGACGGCGACGATCCGCAGGCGATCGGGCGCCCAGTACTTCCGCGCCGCAGCCTGCGCCTGTTCGGCGGTGACCGCCATCACGCGCGCCGGATACGTGTCCCAGTAATCGGCGGGCAGCCTATAGGTCCAGTTGTCAAGGTAGTAGCCCAGCACCTGCTGCGGGTTCTCGAGGTCCCGCGCGAAGCTGCCGACGATCGCGCGCTTGGCGTCCGCCAGCTCGCTGTCGGGCACCGGGGTGTCGCGCAGCTCCGCGATTTCGGCCAGCAGGTCCGTCAACGCAGCCTCCGTCACCTCGGTCCGTACACTGGTGGACGAGGTCCACGATCCCCGATAGAGCGTCGCCGAAAAGGCGCTGCCGATTCCGTAGGTATAGCCCTTCTCTTCGCGCAGATGGCGGAACAGCCGGCCCATCGTGCCGCCGAGCACGCGATTGACGACCGACAGCGCGGCGTAGTCCGGGTCGGTCCGCCGCATCGACTGGGTTCCGACGTAGAGTGTCGTCTGCACCGATCCGGGGCGGGCCACCAGGGAGACCTTCGGCACACCCATCGGCGGCGGATCCGTCACCGTCGGCATCGCGGCGCCTGCCTTCTTCCAGCCGGCCAGCCTGGCGTCGATCAGTTGCCGCGCTCCGGCGAGCGAGATGTCCCCGGCAAACGCCGCGACGGCGTGGTCCGGCACGTAGTGCGCGCGGTAGAACGCGGCCAGCCCCTCCCGCGTGATGGCATCGAGGCTTGCCGCGGTCGGCGCCACGCGCGATGCCGGGTGGGCGCCGAAGACCACGCGGTTGAACGTCTCCGCCGCCAGAAAACCCGGGTTGGCGCGCTGCTGGACCAGGCCGGCCCGAGTGCGCGCCTTGAAGCGATCCCACTCCCCCGCGTCGAACCCGGGATTCAGGAGCACGTCGGCGGCCAGCTCCATCAGCTTGTCGAAGTCTTCCGTCAGCGCGCTGCCGGACATTGACGCGCTCATGCCGGACAGGCTGGCGGTCACGTTCAGCGAAGCGGCGATGGTCTCGAGCGTTTCGGAGATCTGCGGAGATGTCCGCGTCGTCGTGCCTTCGCGCATCATCGACGCCGCGTAGGTGGCGAGGCCGACCTGACCGGCCGGATCGAAGTAGCCGCCTGCGCCGGGAATGATGATCTGGAACGTGACCTGGGGCAGCCGATGATCCTCGAGCACCATCAGATGCAGGCCATTGGGCAGATCTGCCTCCTGCGGATGCGGCAGCTTGACCTTCAACACCTCGCTCGAGACCGGCGCCTTTCGCTTCAGCACCATCTGCGTCGTCGACGGTTGCGGGGCGCCGCCCTGCTCCGGCGCGAAGCGGAGTGCCGCCGTTCGGGCGCCGGCGGCCAGACCGCGCCCGGGGCTCTTGGTCGCGGCCGTCGCGGCGATCGCCGCAACGGCGAGGATCGCCGCCGACGCCAGTGTGCCCTTCGACATCACAGCCCTCCCCTTGCCGCCGCCGGCTTCGGCACCGTCAGGACCACGGTCCGGCCCGTCTTCACCAGATACTGGCGTGCGACGCGCTGGACGTCAGCCGCACTCACCTTGGCGATGTTCTCTGCCTGGGTGTTGATGCGGTCAGGCTGATCGTAGAAGAGTGCGTTCTCCGCCAGCAGCGTGGCCCGGCTCAAGGAGCTTCCGAGACTGGTGACGAGCGAGCGCTTCGCCGCCGTCCTCGCCTTCTCGATCTCCCAGGCCTCGATCGGACCGGTCTTGACGCGCGCGATCTCCGCATCGATCGCGGCTTCGAGCTCGGCGAGGGTTTTTCCCGGGGCGGCGGTCGCGGCGACGTTGAACAGGCCCGGCCCGCGTGTCTCGTCGGAGCTCGCGCTCGCGGACGGGGCGAGCTGCTTCTGCCGGACGATCGACTCGTAGAACCGCGAGCTGCGGCCACCGGAGAGGATCGTCGCCAGCACCGACAGCGGATCGGTGTCCGGCGATGAACCGGGCGGCACCTTGTAGGCGATGTCGATCCGCGGCAGCCGGGCCAGGGGATCCTCGAGCGTCATACGACGCTCTTCCGTCTGCGGCGGCTCGGTCATGTCGACGGCGGGGGGGGACGGCTGCTTCGGAATCGCCTCGAAATACTTCTGCACCTTCGCCAGCGTCGCCTTGGCGTCGAGGTCGCCGACGATGCCGACGACCGCGTTGTTCGGGGCGTAATACGTCTTGAAGAACGCGGTCACGTCGTCCACGCTCGCGGCGCTCAGGTCGGCCATCGAGCCGATCACCGAGTGCTCGTAGGCGAAGTTCTCGTAGGCGAGATCCTCGAGCGCCTCGAAGGTCCGGCCGTACGGCTGATTGTCGACGGAGAGCCGGCGCTCTTCCTGGACCGCGTTGCGCTGATTGTCCAGGTTGTCCTTGGTGATGGCCAGCGAGCGCATCCGGTCCGCCTCGAGGAACAGTGCGAGATCGAGCTGGTTGGCGGGGAGGGTCTCGTAGTACAGCGTCCGGTCCTTGTTGGTGGTGCCATTCATGGTCCCGCCATTCATGAACATCAGATACGGATGCTCGTTCTGGCCGACGTTCTCCGAGCCCTTGAACATCATGTGTTCGAAGAGATGGGCGAAGCCGGTGCGCCCCTTCCGCTCGTCGCGCGAGCCGACGTTGTAGCTGACGGCGATGGAGAAGACCGGCGCCGCGTGATCCTCCGAGATGATCACGCGCAGGCCGTTCTTCAGCCGGGTGTCGGTGAATTGAATCTTGCGCACCGGGGCAGCGGCGAGACCGAGCCCGGTGAAGGCGGCGCAGAGGCCGGCGGCGAGACGGCGCAGCGAAATAGTCATCGCGGGATCCTGTTCAGCGGGTCACGGATTGACGAAATCCACCGGTTCAGCGGCTGCGGGATTCAGACCTCGATGAGTTGCGAATCGCCGGACGACGAGTCCCGGAGCCACAGCCCGTGGATCGGCTCGACTAAAAATACACCGTAAGGCCCGCCGTCCACATCGATCCTTCGTACGAGGGGAGGAAGCGGCTGCCCAAGACGTTGGTCGTGGCTGGTGGCTCGGGATTATCACCGAAGTGCAGGAACGTGTAGCGGTAGTCGCCGTGCAGGGCCAGGTGCCGCCCGGCCCGCAACTCGGCCCCGAAGCCGGCGTGCGTACCGGTTCTGTGGCCGCTCGTCGTCGCGGTGACTTCGTCGCCGGCCATCGTATCCACCGTGTGGGTATACCAGCCCACCCCGCCGAGCAGGTAGGGGGAGAATGAGGCATGCGCCAGAGCGAGGAGCAGCGAGGCCTGCAGCGGGGAGTCGCGCACGCGCTCGGTCATCGCCTCGTTGTGCTGCGTGCGGCGATCGATCGCGAGCTCGACTCCGACGACCTTCGACATCCAGGCCCGGAGCTGGCCGCCGAGGAATCGATCGCGGGTCGCATCCGACTGGTCGGTCTTGAGGAAACTGGCGCGGACCCCGATGCCGAAACCCTGGGCGAGACACGGAGCGACGGGCAGGCACGCGAGCAGGACGGCCAGAATGAACAGCCGCGGGCGAAGTACGGATGGCATGGAGAACCTCGTAGCGGGTATCGGC